>JARRPS010000255.1:0-9364 GCA_037382625.1 Gemmatimonadota bacterium
GGCAGATTTACAGTCCTTGTCTGCTGGGTACCTGCCAGCGCTGCAATGCCGGGGCGGTGCCCGACATCGCGCCCGAATTCCAGCTAAAGGCCATTGCCCGGGGGACGATCTCGGAGCGTGTTCACCTCGACGTGGACTTCGATCAGACTCGCGAATTCGATGCCACGAACAACCTCAACGTCTACTACGAGGGAAAGTCGGACGAGATCCTGAGGTTCGTCGAACTCGGACAGGTGACCATGCCGCTGCCCCGCTCCCGGTTCATCTCGCAAGCGGTGCCGGCGGGCAACTTCGGGGTCAGAGGAGACGCGCGGCTTGGACCGCTGAACTTGCGGGGTGTGTTCGCGGAGCAGAAGGGAAGCGTCGAAAGCCGGGCGATAACGCTCGACGTCGGCGGTCCGGAGGCGGGCACCTATCAGGACGTCGAGGTGATCCTCGACGATGCCGGTTACACGAGCGGCCAGTTCTTCTTCGTCGTCGATCCGCGTGAGATGGACGGGTACCCCTACCTGGATGTCATCAACCTCGAGGGCCCCGAGGCTTCGGCCTCACTGCAACCGGGCTCCTCGATCAAGCTGTATCGACACGAGGTGGGAGTCCTCCAGCAACAGAATGTCCAGTCGGGGGTGATCCAGGCCCGCGCGGTATCGTACCGTCCGGCGAACGCCGACCCGACGCTGCCGGACAGCGCGACATTCGATGGGTTCTTCCGTCCCCTGGTGGAGGGCGAGGACTACATCGTTCATCGGAGCGGCCTCTGGAGAGTGATGAAGTCCCGGGTCCTCCGGGAGGAGGCGCTGGCTGTCGCGTACATCACCGTCTCCGGAGACAGCGTCGGAGATTACGATGCCGAGGAGATCTTCCGCGACTACGCGAACACGGGCAGCGGCGACCTTCCGCGGCTGGCACTGCTTCGCGATCCACCCACGCACCGGCCGGGAGGACTGACGTGGGAGAAAGAGATGCACCAGATCTACCGGATCTCTTCCTCCGACGATCTGGAGATCGGATCGGTAGACCTGGTGATCTCGCAGGGACCGGTAGAGTCCGGCCCCGTGATTCGCGTGGAGCAGGACACGGAATTCTCCTTCCTAGAGATCTTCGGGCTGGATGATTCCCCCCGCGACGACATCATCGACGTGGCTCGAATTTGGCGCCCCGCGGCTTCGGGGGAGTTCGCCAGTTCGAACGTCGTGACCGGCAGCTACCTGGTGTTCCCGGCGCTCGAGCCGTTCAAAGCCCCTCCGCCGATCAAAGATTCTCGCCTCGCGACCGTGCAGGGGAATCCGTTCCCGCTGTCCGACGGCGACCGCAACAACGCCATTTACGACGAGCCCGTGGATCAGGTCAGGGGGTCGAGCTTTCTATCCCGTCTCAATCTGCATTACTGGACCCGTAGCAGCGGGGTGGCCAGTTCCTTCTCGTTGGGCGCGATCGGAATCCGGCAGGGGAGTGAGCAGGTTCGCCTCAACGACCGCGAGCTCGTGTACGGCCAGGACTACACGATCGACTACGAGATCGGTCAACTTACTCTGCTCCGGCCCGAGGAGCTGCTGGCGGGAGCTCAGAATCCCGACCTCGAAGTGGTGTTCGAGCAGAAACCGATCTTTCAGCTGGCCAATCGAAGCATCCTCGGGCTGACCGGCACCTGGTCGCTCGGCAAGAAGGGCGCGATCGATTTCATCGGGTTGAGCCAGCGGGAGGGCACGGTTCTCAACCGTCCAGAGGTGGGACTCGAGCCTGGAGGCGTTCTGCTTGGCGGCGTGGTCGCGCGTCTCGGTTTCGAGGTGGCGGCGCTGGACCGTCTTGCCGACGCGCTGCCCGGTGCGGGATCGGACGTGAAGTCGCGCATCTCGTTCGACGGCGAGTTGGCGGGATCCAATCCCACCACCAACCGGAAGGGCGTTACCTACATAGAGGACTTCGAGGGCAGCTCCCGGCTCAGGCTCGGCCTGGGTACCCGCTCGTGGCTCAGCGGATCGATCGTCTCCGAGCCCGGCAGTGACGGCAGCGGAGACTATCTGCCTGATGTGCCCGACGCGACAAATCAGTTGAGCGCAGTGTGGCAGTCCCAGTGGCTCAACGGTGATCAGGTTCAAGGACCATTGCTGGTGCAGCAGATCGATCCTGCTCTCAGGGTCCTCAGCGCGGGCTCGTCGGAGACCGTGCTGTGGATTAGTCTCACGGAACCGCCTGAAACGGGAGAGAACGGCTGGTATTCGGTAACCAATCCGCTCTCCGAATCCGGGATCGACCTCACGACGACCGAATTCCTCGAATTCTATGCAAGCACGCTGGGCTCCACCGACGAGGACCTGGCGATCATAATCGACATCGGCACGGTTTCGGAGGACGCCTTCGTCTTGGACTCTCTCGGATTTCCGGCTGGGATCGGACAGCTGGACCAGGAAGTCGATCCGCTGGTTGGCGTGTGGGGCAACCAGGACGATACGGGAATCTGGGACCAGGGGTGCACCGCGACCCCTGACGAAACGGCCTACCCGTTGGGTGATCCCCGCGCCAACTGCACGCGCGGCAACGGGCTGGAGGACTCGGAAGACCTGAACCGGGACGCGTTCCTGAACCGGGATGAGCGCTTCTTCCGATACGTGATCCCGCTCAACTTGGCATCCCGCTATCTCGTGCGTCCGACCGGTGGCGAGTTCGAATTCAAATTGTACCGCGTGCCGTTGCGGCTGCCCGACTACCAGGTGAACGCGACGGGAGAGAACCAGCAGAACGTTCGACATGTGCGAATGACGCTCACCTCCGATGTGGCGGCCACCGTTCTCCTGAGCCGGATGGAGCTCACCGGGTCTCCGTGGCTGAAGCGAGCCGACACCGGGAGCCTGGATGGTTTCTTCGGAGACACCCCCGGCACCTCCGAGCAGGTCGTGGTGGGCCCTGTGTCCACGACTGATGCCGACTACATCTCGCCCCCGGGGATCGTCGAGCCGATTCGCCGCTGTGGTTCTATACGCGGATGGGATTCGATGCGAACAACTTCTATCTGTACCGGACGAAGCTCACGCCGCCGGCCGGGAGTCCGACGAGAGATGACTGGCTTCCGGAGACGTTCATCGACCTCGAGCGCTGGATCAAGCTGCGGACAGAAGCCGAGCAGAGGATCGTTGAGGCGGGCTCCGCGCTCCCCAACGACACCACCTTCATACTCTGGGACGTGGACGTGTTTCCGGACGGAGACAGCACGCTCGCAATCGTGATCAACGACCGTTCACGCGCTCCGAATCTGTCCGCGATCCGGGAGATCGCTCTGGGCGTCGAAAATGCGGGTGCCGCTGACGTTGGCGAGGGACGCGTGTGGATCGACGACATCCGGATCGACGAGGCCGCGGATCAGGCAGGGTCCGCCCTCAGGGGAACGGTTCGTGTCGATCTCTCCGACGTCATGACGATCGAAGGAACGTACGGGAGGCGGGATCCATTCTATCGTCAGCTGGGAGAGGCGCCGCCCTACGTGAATACGAGCGACTACTCGACACGCCTGACCGCGAAGCTGGGACGGTTCCTTCCCAGGGGAATGGGGCTCGCCATTCCCTTCGCGTTTCAGCACCAGAGTGCGGATGAGAGTCCGTATTTTCTGCGCGAAACGGACGTCTTTGCTTCCGAGATCGAGAATCTCAGAACCCCCGAGAGCAAGCTGACGCGATTCAACATGGGACTTTACAAGGAGACCCGCTCGAAAAGCACCCTCGCGCGCGCCACGATCGACGGCTTGCGACTCGGGTACTCCTATCGGAATTCGAAGTCTACGACCACGCAGACGCAGACTGATGGAAGCGGATGGAACGCCGTCGCGAACTGGTCGCGTCCCGTGGCCGACGCTTCATTCTCACTCCTGCCCGGATTCCTGAGATCGGCGATCGACGGACTGCCGCCATTTCTTTCACAGAGCGTCCTGATGCGGAACTTGCGGGACCTCCGGTTCCGCTGGACGCCCAGGGACCTCCGGTTCGGAATGAACCTCACGCAATCGCGCGACGAACGGAGGCGATTCGTGACCAGCGCGTGGACCGCCAGCGATTCCACCGTGACCCGGACCGTGGACCGCAAATTCGTGCTCTCGCCATCGGCCGGAATTCAGCTTCAGCCCTTTCCCTCGATCGTGGCCGGACTCGCATGGACCTCAAATCGCGACCTGGTCGATCCAAGCCTGCGAGTAGAGGGGGAGACAGCCAGGTCGATTCTCGAAGATGAATCGAACACCCTGTTCGGGATCAACACCGGCTGGGAGACGACACGCAGCGTAAGGGGCAACCTGAGCTGGCAGCCCGATCTGTCATCCTGGTTCGAGCCTCGCCTGACGATGAATACTCTATATCGCGGAGCGAGGAACGTCTCGTACATTGAGGCGCCGGAGATCCTGGAAGGGGCGCCAGGCGATTCAACGCTGCTGCGCGATGTCGCATTCGAGAGGGACCTTGGCGTCAACATGAACGTGCTCCCCCTCAGCCTGGCAACTGCATTTGGGGTGCCGGAACACCGGAACTCGTCGGGGGCGTGGAAAGGGTTCCGGGAAGTATGGGATCGGATCCTGCCGGTCCGTCTGGACTGGTCTCGGGTCGTGAACTCGAACTACGACCGCCGCAACATCAACCCATCCTTCGGTCAGCAGTTCGTACTCGCCGATTTCAATGACCTCCGCGTCATCGGATCAGATACCGCCTCGGCTGCCGGGAGAGCGACCCGATGGTCCGCCCGCGGCGGTTATGAACTGCCTTGGGACCTCGAAACAGAGGTCAACTACGCGGTCACAACCAACGACGTGATCACGCCGCGGAGCAGTCGTTCGACCCGGGACACGGAATGGCCCTGGATCAGTCTGCGTTGGCGCTCTGTGCCCTTCCCGGGTGCTCTTTCGAGCCTGTTTCGGAACGTGTCGATCACGGCCACCTGGCGGGATCGAGACCGCCAGGTCGGAACGACTACGGGCCAGGACCAGGGCCAGGGGACACTGACCCGGTCGTTGAGCTTCGTGTTCCTGTTCAACAGCGGATTCAACTTGACGTACCAGTTGGACAACTCAGAGACCGATCGGTCTGATCAGACCGGGGCCAGCGAGGCGAATCGGATCTCGCACAGCGTGCGCCTGACCGGGATCTTGCCGACGCCGTCCTTCCTCTCGTTCGTGAAGCGTCCGATCAGGCTCGCGGCGGAGTATTCCTACAATGGCAATTTCGACTGCCGGGAGCTGGGCGGAGCCGGTTTCGGAGGGAGTGTTCCCGGAATCGAAGTCGGATCCGGGTGCACAGCACATGTGGACCAGAGAACGCAGTCGGCGGCGATCACGCTCGATTCGGATTTCACGGGGTCCACCGTCGGGATTCAGCTGACTTGGTCGAATCGAAGCAGCGCCGTGGGACGCCAGCAGATGTCGGACCAGTTCAATTTCAACATCTTCGGCCGCTTCGCCCTCCGTTCCGACACCGGGCCTGCTCCGATCCGCTGAGCCGGCCGTTGAGCGGAGGATGATCCGCTCGTGCACTTTTCGCGCCGATGCTCTCCTTCAATCGGATGGAGCGACGATCGCTGGCCACGGTCACGGGGCTCGTCCTGCTCGGAACGGCCGTTCGTCTCGGACTCGGCCCGACGCCGGCTGACACCGGCTGGCGTCCACCGGAAGCCGCGGATGGCGGGATCGAGTCGATCTCCACCTCCCGGTTGCTCGGCGCCGTCGATTCGGCGATCGCGGCCGAGGAGCGGGCCAGCCAGCCTCTGGCCGACGGGGAGAAGATCGATCCCAACTTCGCCGACGAGGTCGATCTGAGGCGCCTGCCCGGGATCGGGCCCTCACGGGCCTCCGCGATCGTTCGGGACCGCAGGGAGCACGGACCCTTCCGAAGTCTGGAAGAACTGGAGCGAATTCCCGGTATCGGGCCAACGACCGCAGCTCGATTGGCTCCGATGCTGACGCTCAGTCGCCGCCCGGCCCCGGCCGCGTCGTCGGAACGACTCGAATCGTCATTTGGCCTCATAAATCAAGGGAGAAAGGCTGTAAGAGGAGCCGGGCACACCTCTTGCTCCCGAGAAACCGCGCGGCGGCACCCGATTCGGGATGCACTTCGGCCCGCCGCCAATCGAATCGCTGCCCGGCGCGGCGTACAACGAGCTCCACCGGAAGACATGGATACTTATGGCATCTGCAGCTCTCGGAAAGGATCGGATCGGTGAGCTGCTGGTCAGAGAGAATCTGATCAGCCAGGAGGATCTCGAACGCGCTCTCGCCGAGCAGAGTCAGAACGGGGCCCGGGTGGGATTCACTCTCGTGGCCAGCGGAGCGCTGGCAGAGACCGATCTGACTCGGATCCTCAGCCGCCAGTATCGAGTGCCGGCCGTCGACCTGGAGTCGACGAAAGTCGATCCGCGAATTCTCAAGCTCGTGCCTGCGGACTTTGCCAGCAAACATCTCGTTCTGCCCCTGCGGCGTGTGGGCCGGACTCTGACGATCGCGATGGCGAGCCCCTCCGACCTCGGCGTGATCGACGACCTCAAGTTCATCACCCGATTCGACATCGAGGCGGTCGTCGCCGGGGAGTACTCGCTTCGTCAAGCGATCGACAAGTATTACGAGGTCTCGACCGACCGACTGGGCGAGCTCCTCGAGGAGCTCGAGGAACAGGACGTCGAGGTCGTCGAGGACGAAGAGGAGCTGCTCTCTACGACCCAGCTCCAGGCTCAGGTCGAAGAAGCGCCCGTGGTCCGGCTGATCAACGGACTGCTGACGGACGCGGTGCGTCGGGGTGCTTCGGACATCCACATCGAGCCCTACGAAAAGGAGCTTCGGGTCCGCTACCGGATCGACGGTGCACTCCAGGAAATCATGAAGCCGCCGACGCGCATGAAGGCGGCGCTGATCTCGCGCGTGAAAATCCTGGCCGACCTGAACATCGCCGAACGTCGGGTACCGCAGGACGGGAGAATCAAGCTCAAGATCGGCAGCCGGGTGATCGACTTCCGCGTCTCGACGCTTCCGACCCTGTTCGGCGAGAAGATCGTTCTCCGGATCCTCGACAAAGGCAATCTGACCTTCGATCTCGAGAAGTTCGGGATGGAGCCGAAGTCGGAGAAGGACTTCCTGGAGGCGATTTCGCGGCCTTATGGAATGGTCCTGGTGACCGGTCCCACCGGGTCGGGAAAGACGACCACGCTGTACAGCGCCCTGAGCCGAATCAACACCGACGAAGTCAACATCATGACGGCGGAGGATCCGGTCGAGTACAACCTCCAGGGTATCAATCAGGTCCAGGTCCGCTCCGAGATCGGGATGACCTTCGCAGCGGCGCTGCGGGCGTTTCTCCGGCAGGACCCGAACATCGTGATGGTAGGGGAGATCCGGGATCTCGAGACCGGAAGCATTGCCGTGAAGGCGGCGCTCACCGGGCACCTCGTTCTTTCGACACTGCACACCAACGACGCGGCCTCCACGATCACGCGGATGATCGATATGGGGATCGAGCCGTTCAACGTGGCCTCCGCCGTCAACATTATTACGGCACAGCGCCTCGTCCGGCGGATCTGCACCAATTGCAAGGTCGAGACGACCTACCTCCCCGAGGTGCTGGAATCGTCCGATCTCTCGATCGATGAAGCCGCCAGCATTCAGTTCTATCGCGGCGAGGGGTGCGATGCCTGCAACGGCTCGGGCTATTCCGGCAGGCAAGGGCTCTACGAGGTGATGCCGATGACGCCGGACCTGCGGCGGATGGTCCTGGCGGGATCCTCCTCGGACGACCTGAAGGCCCAGGCGATCAGCGAAGGCATGATCACGTTGCGGCAGGACGGAATACTGAAAGTCCGTCGCGGTGTGACGACGCTCGAAGAAGTCATCAAAGAGACGGCCCAATAGGGGCAGCCGCCGGGAGCGCCGCAGCCGGTCCCGGGGATCCACGAACTGGACGGAAGCGATGAACAACGACTCGACGCCGATGAATCTGCGCAGCCTGCTCGAAGAGATGATCGAAAAGGGCGCATCGGACCTCCACATCTCGGCCGGGGAGGTCCCCAAGCTTCGCGTCGACGGCAAGCTCGCCGACACTGACTGCCAGCAGAAGCTGGGGCCGCGGGAGACGCAGGCCCTGGCCTACTCGGTCCTGACGGAACAGCAGAAGAAGCGATTCGAGCAGGAAGACGAACTCGATCTGTCCTTCTCCGTGCAGAACCTCTCGCGATTTCGCGGAAACGTGTTCCGGCAGCGCGGAACCGTCGCCATGGCGATCCGGCAGATCCCATTCGAGATCCTGAGCTTCCAGGAACTGGGTCTTCCGCCCGTGATCGCGGGTCTCGCCGACAAGCCGAGAGGGCTGGTCCTCGTGACCGGCCCGACCGGCTCGGGGAAGTCCACGACCCTCGCCGCGATGATCGACAAGATCAATCGCGAGCGCCATGGGCACATCGTCACCGTAGAGGACCCGATCGAGTTCGTGCATCGGCACAAGAACTGCCTGGTGAATCAGCGAGAGGTGGGCAGTGACACGGGTTCGTTCGCTACCGCGCTCAAGTACGTGTTGCGCCAGGACCCGGACGTGATCCTCGTCGGCGAAATGAGGGACCTCGAGACGGTGCAGGCCGCACTCACGATCGCAGAGACCGGGCACCTCGCTCTGGCGACCCTGCATACGAATTCGGCCGCCGAGTCGATCAATCGGATCATCGACGTCTTCCCTTCGCACCAGCAGGACCAGGTCAGGGCGCAGCTCGCGTTCGTGCTCGAGGGTGTCGTCACACAGACACTGCTTCCCCGCCGATCGGGCAGGGGACGGATCGTGGCCTGTGAGATCATGGTCTCTACGCCGGCCATCCGGGCCTTGATCCGCGACGACAAGGTCCACCAGATCTATTCGGCCATGCAAGCCGGAAAGAAGTTCGGAATGCAGACGCTGAACGACGCGTTGTACTCCCTCTACATGCGTGACGAGGTGACGATGGAGGAATGCCTTCGGATCAGCTCCGATCCTATCGAGCTGAAGCGGATGATCGGCGAGGTGGAGCCGGCAGCGACCATGGCTCGCTGAACGACAACCACCAGAGCTCACAGCGGCGACAGGGGTAATCGGAGATGCCAGTCTTTACCTACAGTGCCCGCACGATCAGCGGGGAACTGAAGCGCGACCAGATCGATGTGCCGGCGCGCGATGACGTCATCGCATTTCTTCGTGCGCAGAAGCTGATCCCGGTGTCCGTGCGTGAGAAGCCGAAGGGGGTGAATCTCTCGTTCGGCGCACGGCTGAAGAGCCGCGACCTCGTCATCATGACCCGCCAGTTCGCCACGATGATCAATGCCGGTCTGCCTCTGGTACAGGCGCTGGATATCCTGGTCAAGCAATCGAGCAGCCCGATCCTGCAA
>JARRPS010000256.1:0-3653 GCA_037382625.1 Gemmatimonadota bacterium
CCGAATCGCCGATGAGACCGATGGCCGCGGTTCGAAGACTGCCGCAGGCCGCATGACGCGAAAGTCCTCCAAGGAGAGGTCCCTCCATGTCGACGGCCACCAGCAAGCTCTTGCCCGTGACGATCGCCTCGCTCTGCGCTCTGGCCGTCGTGGCGAACGCGGACTCCGGGAGCTCTCGGGAGAACGACCGGAGCGATCGTGACTCCTGGGAAGTCGACTTCTTCGACGACTTCGACCGATTCGACCCGGAGAACTGGCAGGACCAGATCCTCTGGGTCAACGACGAGGATCAGTGCTACGTCCGCGACGGCCGGCACGGCACGCGGGAGGTCAGCGATGGGACGCTCAAGCTCCGCGTGGTCGACCTCGGTGAGGCGATCGACTGTGACAACCTCAACAAGTTCGGCGATCAGCACCCGCCTACCCGGTACGTGGCCGGTCGAATCACCTCCAAGAACCGCCGGGAATTCGTCAAGGGCCGTTGGACGGCGAGGCTCCGCGTTCCCGATAGCGGTCAGGCCGGCATGTTCCCGGCCTGGTGGCTGCTGGGTGCGCGCAACAACGAACCCCCGGTCGAGGAGGAGGACGAGGACGTTTGCTGGCCGATGACCGGATCGGGCGAGATCGACATTTTCGAGCATCACAGCGACGGCGGTCCCGACCACTACGCGGCCCGGGCGATCAAGAACCTCGGGTACTGCGGCGGAGGCGACTGGCAGCAGCTGATGCACGTGCAGGCCACCCCGCTGGCCGACTATCACGAGTACGCGGTCGAGTGGGACGGCAGCGATCTCCTGTTCCTGCTCGACGGTGAAGTAGTCTACCGGGGCGAGGGACAGGGCGATCAGTTCCCGGAGCCGCTGTTCGCCGTGCTGAATTTCGCCAAGATCAACCCCTCTCCGATGACAGTCGATCGTTGGACCATGGAAGTGGACTGGGTGAAGCATGAACGGAGGGTGGAGTAACCCTTACGGCAGGGCCATACGGCAGCAGTAGTCCACGACGGCCCGTCCGGCACGATCCGCCTGCCGGGCCGCCCCGCCGTCAGTCCCGCCGCTGGTGCTTGGGGTGGTACTTGAGCGTCTTCATGGCGGTCTTCCACTCGGAAACGTGTTCGGCCCGGGCCCGTGGATCCGTCCGTCGGCGTTCGTGGGCCGCCTCGGCCTGCAGCTTCCGGTAGCTGGCCAGCCGCTCCGGCACCAGCCTGCCTTCGGCTACTGCCGCCTTAACGGCGCAGCCGGGCTCCGAAGAATGTGAACAATCCCGAAACCGGCACCGCTCGGACAGCCCGTCGATCTCCGGGAACGCCTGCTGGAGGCCTTCCTCCAGATCGAGCACCCTCAACTCTCGCATCCCCGGAGTGTCGAGCAGCAGGGCGCCGCCGTCGATCGGAAAGAGCTCGCGCCCCGTCGTGGTATGCCGCCCCTTCCGGTCTCCCGCCCGGACCTCGCCGGTCTGAGCGATTTCTTCGCCGGCCAGTAGGTTGATCAGGGTCGATTTTCCGGCACCCGATGGCCCGAGCAGGGCGACCGTCCGACCCAGGGTCAGACTCTTCAGGAGCGAGGCGACCGAACCACGGTTTTGCGCACTCACCACCCGGACGGGCACCCCGAACGCGATGGATCGGACCGTCTCGGCGGCCTCCTCGGGGTTCGCGGCGAGGTCTGACTTCGTCAGAACGATCTCCGGGGAGGCACCGCTCTCCCACGCGACAGCAAGATAGCGCTCCAGGCTGCGGAGATTCGGTGCCCGATCGAGTGCCTGGACGATCCAGAGCCGGTCCACGTTCGAAGCGATCACCTGTTCGGACTGCGTCTCGCCCGCCGAACCCCTGCGCACCTCGGATCTCCGGGGCAACACCGAGAGGATGCTCCAGGGATCGGACGCCTGGGATCCCGGTGCTGCAGCCACCCAATCCCCCGTGACGGGCAGCGGCCCGGTCCGGTTGGAACCGAGGAGTCGCGCCGATCGGGACCCCTTCTCCGACTGGATCGTCCACCGTTCGCGATGCTGAGCCGTGACGCGGGCTGGCCGCCCCCCGGAGACGGAGAGCTGCTCGAAGACGGAGGCCCACTGCTCGTCCCAGCCTAGCGCCCGAAGAGAATCACCCACGAGGCTTCAGACCGTCAGAGTGAATCCACCATCCGGCGTCAGCGTCGCGCCCGTGATGTAGCTGGCTTCCTCCGAGCAGAGGAAGACGATGGCCTGCGCGATCTCCTCCGGGCGCCCGGCACGCTGGAGGTGGACGCTGGGAAGGACCACCGAGTCATAGACTTCGTCACCGAGCAGGCCTCGCGCACGGTGATGCATCGGCGTGTCGATGATTCCCGGACACACGGCGTTGACCCGGATTCCCCGCGACGCCAGTTCCGCCGACACGCTGGTCGTCAGCCCGATCAGACCGTGCTTCGAGGCGACGTATGCCGATCCGGACGGAAACCCGAGGAACGAGTTCACCGACCCGACGTTGACGATGGCTCCGCCGCCCGCGGCGCCCAGCATGGCTGCGGCTTCGTACTTCACGCAGAGGAAAGCGCCCCGGAGGTTGACGCCCATCACCGCGTCCCACTCCTCCACCGAAAGGTCGATGATCGCTGCGAACTTCCCTTCGATCCCGGCATTGTTGACGGCGTAGTCGAGTCGTCCGAAGGTCTCGATCGCGTGCGCCACCATCGCCTCCACGTCCCCGGGCGAGGAGACATCCGTCGTGACCGTGGTCGCTTCCCCTCCGCGGCCTTCGATCTCTTCCGCCAGCGAGGCGAGCTCTTCGCTCCGCCGTGCAGCGAGCACGACCCTCGCGCCCTTTGCCGCGAAAAGCTCGGCGGTCGCCCTGCCGATTCCGCTGCTCGCCCCGGTAATCAGGGCCACTCGCCCGTGCATCTCCGACATCGCGATTCTCCTTGTTGGTGCTTTCGTCGTAGCCGATGTCCGGCCTGCTCCGGGTCCACCCGACGCAGCGTCAGTCGGATCTCGCGACCCTCATGTTGACGACCTGGACGAGAGTCCGGGCACACTGGAACAAATCGAGCGCCACCGCCACGGTGTAGAGCGCCGGGGCGTGCTGCCGGTAGACTCCGAATACATAGAGCAGGAGCGGATTCTGGATCGGTGGTTCGAGGATAAGCCAGAACGAGAGCGCCCCGCGCGAAACCGTGCGATCATCGTCGCGAAGTCCGGGCGATTGTCGGGAAGGTGCCGGACCGTGCGCGAGCGCGGATGCCCCGTGCACGCACGCGAACGCGGAGACTTCAGCCGCGGCCAAGCGAAGCGCCTTCCCGTTCGTGGCGCAGAGGGCGACGTCGGCCCCTCGGCGAAAAATCCGAGCGCTATCGAGGGGCCTGCGCCTCCGATGCCGCCCCGGACGACGCATCGGCAGCCCTGCAACCCCGGTTTCATCGGGCCCTCCCCGTCAACTCGATCCGTCTCGCTGTTCCTCACCAGCCGCATTGCCTTCTGACGTGAGCACAGACCTGCGAGTGCCCACTTCATCCCTCCGGTCAGGAGGGGTGCCATGCATCGCGGTCCAACTCTGCCCCTCGTTCGATCGGCAGGCAAGCTGTGGGCTTCGTCTGCCCCGGATCCAAAGCGGCCTCTTCAAACCGCGCTTCCGCCCGCGACGAGGCGTGCACGGCGAGCTCGGCGATCGCTTCGAG
>JARRPS010000257.1:0-4932 GCA_037382625.1 Gemmatimonadota bacterium
TACTCCGCCCTCGACGGGGCCGGAGAGGCCTATGTCTACAGCCGGCAGGCCGACGGAGAATGGGCGCTGGAGCAACGTCTGACTCCCGGGGATGCGGCCGCCGGGGATGCATTCGGCGTGGACCTGGCCCTGGATGGCGATAATCTCCTGGTCGGGGCCTTCGCCCGGGGCGATACGGCGGGTGCGGTGTATGCATTCCGCCGGGATGCGTCGGGACAGTTCCGTCAGGAAGCGGTCTTCCAGGCCGACGATACCGTGGCCGGTGACAGGTTCGGGGTTTCGATCGCGCTCGATGGGGACCGTGCTCTCGTGGCGGCCACGCGACACGACGAGCAGAGGGGCGGTGTCTATCTGTTCGAGCGCCGGGACGGTGCCTGGGGTCAGGTCGCAAAACTCCAGTCCGACGACGTAGAAAAGGGAAATCGATTCGGTTCGTCGCTCGCCCTCTCCGGCGACAGGGCTTTCGCCGGGACCGATCGCTTCGACGGATTCACGGGCGCCCTGTTCGAATTCGAGCGTGACGTCCAGTCGGACAGCTGGAACGAGACGGTCCGGCTGCAACCGTTCGACGCCGCGCACGGTATGCGGTTCGGATCTGCGGTCGCATTCGATGGCGAGGAGCTCTGGGTCGGGTCCGGCGGAGCGAACGGCTTCGAGGGTCGTGCATACCGCTTCGTCCGGGACGTCTCGGGTGCCGGGTGGCAGGCGGCCGAGAAGATCGCCGCCGACGAACCGCGGGCTGGCGACTTCTTTGCCGGAAACATCGTGCTGTCCGAGGAACTCGCCGTCGTTTCGGCCGCGAACGCGGACTTCGGTCTCGGCGCCGCACATCTCTTCGTGCCGACGACGGATCGCGGCTGGACCCATTCGACCCGCCTGTTCGTCGAGGAGAGCAGCCTCGATCCGGTGCTCGGCGGCCAGGTGGACTGCACCGGCGGTCAGGCGGGCCAGTTCGACTGCAGCGACATGGACCTCGTGGCCTTCATTCCGACGAAGGACCTCGGTGCGGGACGTGGCATCATGCTCAATGACATCTGGGGCTGGACCGACCCGGCGTCCGGCCGCGAGTTCGCGCTGGTCGGTCGTATGGACGGGACCTCCTTCGTGGACGTCACCGATGCCACGAACCCGCGTTTCCTGGGTGACCTTCCGCTGACAGAGGGAGCCAACCCGGCGGCCTGGCGCGACATCAAGGTATACGAGAATCACGCCTACATCGTGGCTGATGGAGCAGGACCGCACGGGATGCAGGTGTTCGACCTGACCCGGCTCCTGGAGGTTGATGGCGGTCCCGTCACGTTCGCTCCGACGGCCTTTTACGACCGGATCGCGAGTGCCCACAATATCGTGATCAACGAGGAGACCGGCTTCGCCTATGCCGTAGGTGCGAGCATGGGCGGGGAGACCTGCGGGGGCGCGCTTCACATGATCGATATCCGCGATCCTCGCGACCCGACCTTCGCCGGTTGCTTTGCCGACACGGAGACCGGGCGACAGAAGACGGGATACACGCACGATGCACAATGTGTGATCTATCGGGGCCCGGACACCGATCACCAGGGTCGGGAAATCTGCTTCAATGCCTCCGAGACGGCGCTCGGGATTGCGGATGTGACCGACAAGAAGGCACCGCGATCGATCTCCGTAGCGTCGTACCCGAATGTCGGGTATACGCACCAGGGCTGGCTCACCGAGGACCACCAATATTTCTACATCAACGATGAGCTCGACGAGATCAACGGGAGCGTGGAGGGGACGCGCACGCTGGTATGGGACGTGACGGACCTCGACGATCCGATCCTGGTCCGCGAGCACTTCGGAACCAACGCGGCCAGCGATCACAATCTCTACGTCCGCGGCGACCGGATGTATCAGTCCAACTACGTCTCCGGACTGAGAGTGCTGGACATCAGCGATCCTGAGAACCCGGTGGAGGTCGGGTACTTCGACACGGTCCCCTCTGGAGAGAACGTGCCCGGATTCGATGGCTCCTGGAGCAACTATCCGTACTTCGAGAGCGGCGTGATCGTGGTCACCAGCATGCGGGAGGGTCTGTTCGTGCTGAAGCGCCGCGAGGGACGGCCGGTCTCGTGAACCGCCCGTTCCTCTTCCTGGCGGCGGTTCTCGGTCTCTCGACGCCGGGGACCGCGGAACCGCCTGCCGATTTCATCTACGTCGCCAACCAGGCCGCGGCGACCGTGTCGGTGATCGATCCGGCGACCGACGCCGTGATTCGGACCATCGACCTGCAGGATCTCGGATATACGGCGAACGCGAAGCCTCACCACGTAGCCGTCGAACCCGACGGGTCGGCGATCTACGTGTCGCTGATCGGCGACGGGTTCGTTCTGAAGCTCAGCCCGGAGGGAGCCCCGCTGGGCCGTGCCGCCTTCGAGACGCCCGGCATGCTGGCTCTCGACCCGCACGGTGACGCGTTGTGGGTGGGACGCTCGATGATGGCCGTCAGCCCACCCCAGCGGATCGGGCGTATCGACCGGTCGGAGATGTCCATCGAGGAGGTGGATGTCTTCTTCGATCGCCCCCACGCTCTGGCCCTCTCGCCCGACGGCCGGCACGTCTACACGGCGAGTCTCGCCGGCAACGATATCGCCGTTATCGAAGTGGAGACCGAACGAGTCCATCCAGTGCGTGTGAAGGGTCCCACGCACGTCTTCGTTCAGTTCGCGGTGTCGCCGGATGGAGGCACCATGGTGGCCGGCGGCGAGCTGACTTCGAAGCTGCTCGTATTCAGTCTCGGAGATCCCGCTCGTCCGGTGGAAATCGCCGAGATCGATCTTGGTGCGATGCCCTGGCACCCGGTCTATGCACCCGATGGCTCGCGCGTTTATGTCGGAAACCGAGGTGCCAATACGGTCACGGTAGTGCGGACGGCGGACTGGACGGTAGAAGCGGTGATCGAGGACCGATCGTTCGCGGAACCTCATGGAATCGCGATCACACCGGACGGCTCGAGGCTCTTCGTCTCGAATCGAAACGTGACGGATCCCTCGGATTCCGACGGGCCGGCCGGGATGAACGCGGGCGCCATGTCGCACGACGCGATGTCGCACGACCCTGACGGACGAGGTCCGGTGAGAAGGGGCCGTGTTTCGGTGATCGATACGGGGGCGTTGCGCGTCGTCGATACGATCGAGGTCGGAGCGTACGCGGCGGGCATGGGAACGGCGACGCCGGTCCGTTGAGCTCGAGATCGGGGTGAGCCGCGTGGGCCGGCACCGGGCTCGACACAGATCCGATGCCGCGATTCGGGCCGGGTTGGCTTGTGCGGCGGCGGCGCTGGCTCCGGCCTGTGCCACATCGGTCCCGCCCTCCGGCGCTCCTGCGGTTCCTGCGATTGCGTCCACAGAGCCGGCACCCAACCAGCATGGACTCGCGCGACGGGTCCTCGGACCCCCGGTCGAAGATCGTGAAGGCCGCGTTCTGGAGCATCCCTGGCTCGGGGGACTCAATCAGCCGAGGCCGCAGCTCGCGGACGTGGACGGGGACGGGGATGCCGATCTGTTCGTACAGGAGCGCTCCGGGCGCATCATCCATTTCGAGAATGCGGGAACGGTCGATCGGCCGCGCTTCGTGTGGCGCTCGGACCGGTTCGGCGGGCTGGACGTCGGGGAGTGGTATCGCTTCGCCGACATATGGAGATCCGGATCTCCTCGGCGAATCGGCCTACAGCCATGTCCGATTGTGGCGGAACGATGAAGGCGAATTCCACGTGTGGGCCGACACGCTCCGGGACGCGGCGGGCGCTCCCATCTTTTCGGATCGTCAGAACATTCCGAATGCCGGCGACACGGACTGCGATGGCCTCGTGGACCTGTTCATTGGCCGGTTGACGGGCACGGTGACGCACTACGAGGAGGTGTCGACGGGTGCAGCGTCGGGTCGGTCCGCAGCCGAGGATGCTGCTCCGGCACCCCGGTTCACGCTTCAATCCGAGCGATTCCAGAACATAGAAATCGTCGCGCAGCTGGGCAGCTTGCACGGGGCGAATACGCTCGCCCTCGGCGACGTGGACGATGATGGTGACGCCGACATGTTCTGGGGCGACTTCTTCGAGCCCGGGCTGCTGCTGATCGAGAATACGGGCAGTTGTGAACGTCCGGACCTGACCGGCGACCCCGTCCCCTTCCCGCGGGGGAATCCGATCCTGACCAGTGGCTACAACGCACCTGCCCTGGCGGATCTGGACGGCGACGGGGACGCCGACCTGATCATGGGTGTCCTGGGGGGCGCATTCAATCCCAACCGGACGTCGGTGGAAAATCTCTGGCTGGTCCAGCGGAAGGCCCTGCGGGACTGGTCGGTGCAGACCCGTCGGTTGATCGGAAACCTGGATGTCGGCAGCGAGAGTGTCCCGGCCTTCGGAGACTGGGATGGCGACGGCGACCCGGATCTGCTGGTCGCCAACAAGATCTCCGATGACGGGTCGGAGACCGCGCGCATCCATGCCTTCGAGAACACCGGTGGAGTCGGTTCACCCCGCTTTCGGGAGATCGGGACGGTGCCGATCGAAGGGGCGTACCATTATGCGCCCGCGCTCGGCGACCTCGACGGCGACGGGTTCGACGAGCTGGTCCTCGGGACCTGGCAGGAAGGCATCGTGGTCTACCGGAATCGTGGGGAATCGGGGCGAGGGTCGAATCGCTGGGACAATGCGCCGATGGCTCGCCTGGAACTCACCCGTGGATCCAATGCGACGCCCGCGCTGGCCGACCTGGACGGCGATGGCGACCTGGATCTGGTGGCAGGCGAGTCCTCGGGCGACGTGAACCTCTGGCGCAACGAGGGATCGGGTACCGCGACAGCATTTCGTCTGGTCACCGACCGACTGGAGGGCATCGACGCCGGCCGACGCAGCCGTCCGGCCGTTCGGGACTGGGACGGAGACGGCCGCGCGGACCTGATCCTGGGTTC
>JARRPS010000258.1:0-3642 GCA_037382625.1 Gemmatimonadota bacterium
TAGGAACTCGCCGTCCCGGGGCGGAACTCGAGAGGGCGGTTCTGGAAGAGTTCCAACATCCTGTTCTTGTCCAGTGGCAGTGGCGCATACTCGAACCAGAAATCCTCGATGTCGGTGTACTCAAAAATTCCGGAGGAGTGCGTCAGCAAGTGCCGAACCGTGATGACTTCACCGTGTGTCGGGTAGTCGGGCAAGAACTTGGTGATCGGGTCATCGAGTCCGAGTGCGCCCTCCTCCACGAGCTGCATCACGACCGCGGCAGTGAACTGCTTCGTGATCGAACCGATCCGAAACACGGTCTCAGGCCCCACTGGCACGTCGTTCTCGAGATCAGCGAGCCCGTAGCCCCTCTCAATCAAACGGTCACCACCCTGTGCGACGGCGATGGCGAGGCCCGCTATTGGCCCCGACTCCAGCGCGGCGAGAGCGAGAGAATCCACACGATGCTTTAGCGCACCGTCACGCGCCTCCTGAGCTGCTGGGGCGGTACAACTGCACAGCAGCAGAGCTGCAACTCCAAGTGCCCGCTCGCTCATCCAGTCTCCCGACCCTTGGTCGCCAAGTCCATCATGATCGTGCACCGGATTTCAGATAACGGTTTGGAGTTGCCGGCGCGGCCCGAAACCAGCACGCCGAGATCGCCGGCCCGTTCCCCCCATCAGTACCGTTCAGATTGTCCAGACGCTACAGGGCCGTGCTTCACCGGAGCGAGCGGAGGCGCTAACTCTTTTGTTAGAAGACGCGAGATCCAGGCGTGCGACCACCCCAAGCCCGGACGGTCCGGCGCCGCCTGGTTCCGACGCCGGCGACGCGGCCCAAGCGCCTCCAAGTCACCAACGGTCCAGCTCAGGCGGAACCGAGCTCGGCAGATGCACCGCTTGTTGTGTCGCCTAGTCAGGGCTTCTTCACCATATCATTCAGAATCCAGCTATCGTCGTTGTAGGCTTCCTTCGGGCCATAGAACCGGAACAGCAGGAAGTAGTCCTCCGCCTTGCCGGTGGGCAGGTAGTTCACACCGCCATTCAATGGTTCAGGACCGAAGTAGATCGTGCAGGTGCCGTCCTCGTTCATCTTCGGGTTCTCCGTCGAGGCGAGGCCGATGGGATCGGATTCCCGGATGTAGGACGCAGTCGCGACGTCATAGACCAGCACCGACCAGAACTGCTCGACCGGGACGTCGGCCGGGACGGTCAGCGTGTAATTCTCATCCCCCTTGAGCGGCTCTCCGTCCGCGTCCCTGGTCAGCATCAGATAGGCCGTGGACGATCCCAGCTTCACAGGCGGGGAAATGTAGGTGTAGTACGTGAAGGCCCGGTCGTCGATGTAGACCTTGTTCTCGTCCTTGTAGGTCATCATCGTCGAGATCATCGAATCGGCCACCGGCTGCGTCCACTGGGTCTTGTCGCCCCAACGGAGCGGTGGAATCGAGCGCAGCAGATGCTGCAGTTCCCCGTGGACCCGCTCCATGACGCCGTCGAGCACGGCCCGGGTCTTCTCGTCGGGCTCGAAGCTGCCGCCCCGATCGATTCCGATGGAGCTGAGCATCCCCATCGCGTACTTGTCCTCTTCACGGACTTCTTCGCGATTGATGGCCTTCTGGAGCCGCTGGAAGAACGTGTGATCCCATGGAAACAAAGAGGAGTACTCCTTGTCATAGATGTCCATGTGCGGATGCCGGACATCGCTGCCGTAGGGATACTGTTGGAAGCCTCTCTCGATGTACTCGACCGCACCGTCCAGAGTCTCGTCTTCGAGATCGGGAGTGATGACGCGGAGCGTCCCATAGCCTTTATAGGTCTGTAGTGGCACTGGGAAGAATCCGTCCGGCACCGTGATGTTCGGGTCGCGGTCGTCGTAGAGGAAGTACTTTCCTCCCTTGCCCTGGTCATCACCACCGGCGCCAACGTCCACGACAGGACGCTGCCAGACATCGAGAAACGTCCCGAAGACGCTGTAGGGTCCCTCGGTGGGCGGAATCTCGACAATCACGGGACCTTCTGTGACGTCATAGATCAACTGGACGTAACACGTCGAATTGTTCGGCGTCGGCTGCTGAAACTTCCAGTTCGGTGGCCGAGAGAAGAACGCCACTTGATTGAGCTTCTGGCCGGCGGCGATTCCCCCCTCGATCATCTCGTTCCCAGCTACGAGGGCCTGCCCCCACAGCGCGGCTTCGTAGCCGCGACGTTCCAGACGTTCGGCGTCGAAGTCGCGGGCATGCGCATCTTTCATCTGATTGCTCCATTCTTCGGGTCGTCGCTCAGCGCAATGCGGTTTACACAACTGTGAGTGCAGGGGCCGCGTACGATGCCTTTCGAGACGCCCGCGTTCGCGTAACGTCCGACGGCAGCAGTTGCGGTGAGGTCGCAAGTGACTGTGCTGCGCATAAGCTGCCGCGCCTCACATGGTGAAGCAAGGTGCTTCACCGAAGTGAGCGCACGCGAACGGAGGCGGCAACTCTTGTGTTATAGGGCGTTGCGACAGCTGCGGTCGTTCAGCCCGCGACCTTCACCGTCGTCTCCCCGTGTGAACGACTACGAGGACGTCGCCGAACGACAATCTCCACATCACGATCCAGCGCGTTGAGGAAGCGGACCAAACGCTCGAGAGAGAACCCGTGCAGCTGACCGTTCATCAGCTTGGATACGATGGGCTGGGTCGCTCCAAGTAGGTCCGCGGCTTCCGCCTGCGTCAGGTGACGGCCACGAACGATCTCCGTGATGCGAAGAGCAAGCTGGGCCTTGGTCGCCAGCTCCGCCGCCTCCGCTAGACCCAGGTCCTCGAAGACGTTCCCACCACTCTGTTCAATCTCATGCTTCGTCATAATCAACGCCCCTCGTAATGCTCTTCGGCGGCCTTTAGCCGTTCGCGGATCACATCAATCTCGTGTTTCGGAGTCTTGATCCCGCGCTTCGACTTCTTCTGGAACGCGTGGAGGACGTACACCGCGTCCTTGAATCGGACTGTGTACACCACCCGATACGCGTCCCCATCGTGACGCTCAACCAACTCCAGGACCCCGGCCCCCGACACGATCCCCTTAAGCGCTTTCGCTCGAGGCGGCCGTAGACCTCGCTGCGCGGACCAGAGCGCAAAGCCGACGTCCGTCCGGACCTCCTCCGGGAATGCCCGCAGGTCGGATCGCGAAGATCCGACCCAGAAGACGGGTTTGGCGTTCTCGCTCGTCATCTCGGAGTATACCAATACTGGTATACCGACGCCAGGTATCGTCCGCCCGCTTCCCGCAATGCCGGATAACGTGTCGGGGTTGCCGGCGCGGCCCAGGAACCGACCGGTCCGTACACGCCGGCCAGCTCACCCTCCGGCTACTGCTCCAAGATCCGAGAACGCTCGGGGCCGTGATTCACCGAAGTGAGCGATAGCGAACGGAGGCGGCAACCTTCAGTTACAGGACGTGGCCGACCTCGCGATGCGGTGAGCTTGCTCTCGACAAGGGAGATCGAGATCATGCTCCCGGTTCGATTTTGACCGTCCCGGTAATGTCCGCGACATAGGCAGATACCGCTTCGGCGCTTTCAGGAAGATACAGCCGGATCACCTGCGTCCAGCCGGGCTGGACGTCGATATTGTTCGGCTTGCCCGGGCAATTGTAACGGAAGGTGATCGAACCGTCGTCATTGG
>JARRPS010000259.1:0-2043 GCA_037382625.1 Gemmatimonadota bacterium
TCCTGCAAGCTTAAGCAGGCGACGAAAGCGGCGTTCGGCGGATTGTCGCAGGTGCCCGGAACCTGGACCGAGCTCTTCTGACGGGACTGAGCGCTGATCTCCGGCGGGGATGGCGAAGGGCGCGACCTCAGACTGTCGGGGGTCGCGCCCTTCTTCAGTTCCGGAAGGGAATGTCCAGCTGGATCGGACGCTGCACGTCGTAACGGTTGGCTCCATCGCCCAGCGCGATGGCCGTCAGACGGATCGCCCGGACGTCGGCAAAGTCCCCGGAGCTGACGCTCGTCTGCACCGTGCCGTCAGCCATGACGTAGGAGAAGCCCGCTTCGTTGTCGAACGGCCCGATCAGCTCCTGATTTCCTCTCCAGAGCGCCGTGCGTGTCGAGAAGAAGGTGGAGGGAGCAAAGGAGTACTCGAGATTCCCATAGAATCGCACGAGCGAACCGGGCTCCGGACGGGCGCCGATTCCGGAGTTCCAGCCCGTCAGCTCCGCGTAGGAGGCGTCCGGAAGTCCCGCGGGCGCGCCGGTCGCGACGCAGGAGGCCCTGGGGCCCGAGCCCGTTGATGCTTCCGTAGGGAGCCAGGCGTCGGCGTAGGTGAACTGTTCCTCGTACGGACCGGAGACGGCCGTACCGGGCGATCCGCCGGTCACGTTGGCGTTGTCGAGCGGATCGAAGACGAAAGCCGTCACGGCATCCGCCCCGGTCGTGTCGCACACGATCGCCCGCATGACGTCGAAACGCAGGGTCACCGAATCGGCCTCGGCGGAGATGAGATCGGACGGCGAACCCATACGCAGCTCGGTCGCTACCATGTCCATCGAGGCGCGCAGGCTCTGCTCGGCATAGATCTGGTCGTCGGTCCGCTCGTAGAATCGGCTCTGCCCGATCAGCAGCGACACCAAGGCCGAGGCGAGCACCCCGCTGATCACCAGCGCGATCAGCGCCTCGACGAGAGTGAACCCGGACGCATCGGGCACGCGGAACGCTCGTTTCTTCTCCACCCACTCGATCTTCAGCATGTGTGCTCCACCCGTTCGGTCCGCATCAACCGGCACCCGAGTTCTCGACCATGATCGTCGTCGAGTCCGACGGCGCGATGGCAGTGTCGGGCGGCAGGGTCGCCGAATCGGAGGGGGTTCCGCTGCCCCCGCCGAACGCTCCCGTCGGGTCGTAGGGCATGGGAAGCCCGCGAGGCCGGTAGACCCTGGCCGTGAAGGTCCGGGTCGAGGCAGGACCGCTGCCATCCACCACCGCCTGGACTTCGCGGACTCGTGAGGACACGTTGGTAACGGTCAGGGTAACCGGATAGTCCCTACCACTCACGGATACGGTATCCGTTCCGTTGACCGCAGAGTCATAGCCTCTCAGCTGCACGGTTTCGATCACCACCTGTCCGGCCGTCGCGATGTCGCTCCAACGGTCCGCGATCCGTGCCTGAGCCGCGGAGGCGAGGGTCAGGCCGCTGACGGCGAGCAATCCGATCACGAGGATCGTGAACGCGATCAACGTCTCGACAAGTCCGAAGCCGGCCTCGCTCTGCGCCTCGGATCGTAGACGTGCAGCGATTCGTCTGGAGATCTGCCTCATGGTCCTCCGCCTCACGGCTGGATGATACGGGAACGGCCGGTTCCGTTGACCTGGACCTGCCGGTCTCCGGACGCTCGGCCCACGTCGACCTGCGCGAACGCGCTCGTGAGCATTCCGCGCGAATTGAAGGTGATGGAATCGCCGGCGGCGAGTACGTTCAAGGAATCGATGGCGAGATCGGACTCGGCATCGAAGATCCGGGCTCCGAGCGTGTCGCCGGAAGCGGTGCGGATCACGTACATTCGGTTCGCCTCGTCGGCGACCAGGGACACACTTTGACGCTCGCGGATCGCGTAACTTCGGGTCAGGGCCATGTCCGACGCGACGACCGTGGCCGCGCGATTCAGGATGGCGCGCTCCCGGAAGTTCCGGTACGAGGTATTCGCAATGAGCGTGACGAGACTGAGGATCGTCAGGACGATCAGCATCTCGACGATCGTGAAACCGCGCTCGCTGG
>JARRPS010000259.1:2075-5704 GCA_037382625.1 Gemmatimonadota bacterium
CAGCATCTCGACGATCGTGAAACCGCGCTCGCTGGTTCGGTGTTCGGGCCGCATCTTCTCTCGTCAGATCGGGTGCCTCGTCTCCGACCTTCGTGGCCGGGACGATACGACCGGGAAGGGAGCAATTCGCGGACCATCCTTCGTGCGGGCGCATGGGGCCGGAGACCCCCTCGTTTTTGATGGAAACTGGCGGGGGCCCGAACAGAACGAACGACGATAAGACACTGCTGTAAAATGATTTGGGTGCCTGGCACGAATGAACTCCGTGGTGCGGCCGCGGCAATCGTGCCACACCGTAGGACGGGAGCGGCATCGGAATATGGGACCGCAGGCTGCAAGGAGTACGGGAGGAAGGCAAGGCGGTCATTACGGACCAACGTCGACCTTCGACATGGGGACCAGAATGCTTCGACTCAAGAGAACAGGCGTCGCTCCGTGACTGACGCTCGTGCTGGCCGGAAGCGTCATCTCGTGCGCCGCTGAATCGGAGGTGCCGGTCGAGACCGAACGACGGGTGCGGGAGGAAGGAGCGGCCGCGTCTCGAGCGCTCATGGGAATGCTGCAGACAAATCTCCTCGCCTCGATCGAGGAGGGGGGCCCGGTACACGCGGTCGAGTTCTGCGCCGGAAGGGCCCTGACCCTGACCGACAGCGTGGCCCGCAGTTTGGGAAGCGGGATCTCTCTCAAGCGAGTGTCGGATCACCATCGGAATCCGGTCAACGCTCCGGATGCCGCGGAAATGCAGGCTCTCCGCCACTTCGAGGACGCGCTCGCGGAGTCCGGGTCGTTGCCGGAGGACTGGGTGCAGCAGACGCAGGGCGGTGAGCTTCGCTACTACCGACCGCTCGTGATTGCGCCGCCCTGCCTGTCCTGCCACGGAGATCCGGAAGAAATGGACCCCGCGGTGGTCGAGGCGATCCGGGAGCTGTACCCGGAGGACGCGGCGACCGGCTACGACGTGGGCGACCTGAGAGGCCTGATCCGTGTCGGCGTGTCACAGGATCGAATCGAACGCGCGGGGGGCGGAAAGGCCATCGGGTAGAGCGCCTCCGGGTGATTCGGCCCGGTGCGCGCCAGACACTCTCGCGATCGAGTTCCCGACGGGAACGAGGCAGAAAGATCACATGCACGAACACCGATTCGACGCACCGGAAGTCGCACCCCTGGAGCCCCCGACTCGTGTTCTCATGGGACCGGGGCCGAGTGACGTCCATCCCCGGGTGCTGAAGGCGATGAGCACGCCTCTGATCGGTCACCTCGACCCTGCGTTCGTGGCGATCATGAACGAGGTCCAGGAACTTCTCCGCTACGGCTTCCGCACCCGCAATCGCTGGACGATTCCGGTCAGCGGCACCGGCTCGGCCGCGATGGAAGCGGCTTTCACGAACCTCGTCGAGCCGGGAGACTGTGTCGCCGTGCCCTCGAACGGTTACTTCGGCGACAGAATGGCATCCATGGTCGAGAAGGCCGGTGGCCGTGCGGTCAGGCTGAGAGCGCCCTGGGGACAGCCTCTGGATTCGGCGGAGGTCGAGGCGGTTCTAGCGAAACATTCACCCGTCATCTTCGCCTTCGTTCACGCGGAGACGAGCACGGGCGCTCTTCAGCCCGACGTGCCCGAGCTGACGCGAATCGCTCACGAACACGGCGCTCTCGTCATCGCGGACACCGTGACCTCCCTCGGCGGGGTGGAATTGCGGGTGGACGAGTGGGGCATCGACGCGGCGTATTCCGGCGGTCAGAAGTGTCTCTCCTGCCCGCCGGGAGCCAGTCCGCTGACCCTGAACGAGCGGGCCATGGAAAAGATCGCGGCCCGGTCCGAACCGGTTCGCAGCTGGTACCTGGACCTCTCGCTTCTGCAGAGCTACTGGGGAGACGATCGCTCCTACCATCACACGGCCCCGATATCGAACGTTTACGCGCTGCGTGAAGCACTTCGGCTCGTATCCGAGGAGGGTCTCGAAGACCGATGGGCCCGGCATCGGAAGGTCGCCGGCGGTCTCAAGGCCGGCGTGGTAGCGATGGGGCTCGAGATGTTGCCGGACGATGCCTGGTGGCTGCCCAGCCTGAACGCCGTCCGGGTCCCCGACGGCGTCGATGCGAAACGAGTGATCCACCTCCTGCTCTCTCGTTACGGAATCGAGATCTCCGGCGGCTTTGGCCCGCTGGCCGGCCGGATCTTCCGCATCGGTTGCATGGGCCACTCCTGCCGTCCATCGAACGTTCTCGCCCTGCTTCCGGCGCTCGCCGACGCGTTGCACGAGCAGGGATTCGCGGCGGATATGAAGGACGGCGTGGCAGCGGCCGCAGAGGCCATGCAGTAGTCGTCGGGCCCCGCACTCAGGGCGTGCCGAGGGGGTTCTGAACGAAGACGTGAGTCCAGAGCCCATCTTCGAGCCCGATACCATGGTGGGTGAAGGCGCAGTTCTCGATGTTCGCCCGGTGGGGCGGGCTGTCGATCCACAACACGTAAACCGTGCCACCATCCACGGTCCCGATCGCGAGATTTTCGCCGGCGATCCCGTTCCATCCGATGCCGCCGCGAATCAGCCGGTGCTGCAGTCCCTCTCCATCCGGATCCACGTGATCGTAGTAGCCGCGTGTCGCCATGTCCCGGCTGTGCGCGGCGGCCACGGCCGCGATCTGCTCGTCCCAGACGAGCGCCTGACAGCCGGTCCTTTCCCGATGGCGATTCACCAGCTCCGTCACGACCACGAACTCCGGGTCGCTCAACCCGGTTTCGCGCGCTGGCCCCGATCCGGAGATGGTCGCGAGGAAAAGAAGTCCCACCGATTGAATGCCCAACCCCGCGAATGCTGTCCTCACCCTTCCGCCTCCCCACCAAGACCAGGGATAACGTCGAGTCCGCCCGGTTCAGTCCGCCGGATCCTGCAGAAACAGGTGCGTCCATCGGGCATCCACGAGGCCGACCCCGTGGTGCGTGAAAGAACAGTTCTCGATGTTCGCCCTGTGGCCCGAGCTGTTGATCCACAATTCGAACGCCGTCTGACCGCTCGAGGTTCCCCAGGCGATGTTCTCGCCGGCCGCTCCGCTCCAGTCCACACCGGCGTCGCGCAACCGGTCGAACGGCGATTTGCCATCGGGGTTGGTGTGTGCAAAGAAGTCACGATCCCGCATGTCGGTGCTGTGCGCCTCGGCGACGGACGCGGCACCGGCATGCCACGTCAGGGCGGCGCATCCTTCCGAGAGGCGATGTGCGTTCACGAGATCCACCAGGGTGATCACTTCGGCGCTCGCCGCAGGGAGTGGATTGCCTTCGATGCCCGGGGCGAACGGGTTCTCTTCGTCGGAGCCGCACGCTGCGGTCGCGGTGATGGCGAGTACGGCTAGCGAGAAACGCAGTAGTCGCGACAAGACTCCTCCTGGACGTCGGTTCCGGGTGCGCCGGGTGCGCTCGAAGGCACACCCGGCAGCAAGACCCGGTCCGAAGCGGAGGAATTCCTCGATGAGGCTCTACTTCACGTTTCTGTCGAAGGTGGCGAGGAGCTGATCATCGGGGCCGTACAGCTCGAGCTGCGAGCCGTCCCGCACGTACACGCCCTCGACGGAATCGAGCATCTCCAACGTCAGCTTCTCGAGCTCCATCATCGGCGGGGGGCACATCTTCCGGG
>JARRPS010000260.1:0-3592 GCA_037382625.1 Gemmatimonadota bacterium
GAAGTTGCCGCTCAGGTAATGCAGTCTCGGCGCGAAGGTCTGCCAGAGCGCGTCGTCGAAGGCGCAATGCCGTTTCGCCTTCTCCCGCATCGCGTTGCGGAACTCGTCGTCGCTCCAGTCGGTCCTCGAGAATCCGATCACCGCGAACCGCTCGGGCAGCAGCTGGTAGCGTTCGAGCTCGAACAGCGCCGGGATCAGCTCACGACCGGCCAGGTCCCCGGAGGCGCCGAAGATCACGACGACGCACGGATCCGGCGGTGATCCGCCGTGGAGTCCCCGGGTACCCGTCGTGTGGAACTCCGTCATTCACCCCCCTCGGCGTGCACGGCGTGGCCACCGAACTGATTGCGTAGTGCCGCGATGACGCGCGCGGCGAAAGGATTCTCCTCCCGGGATGCGAACCTCGCGTACACGGCGTCCGTGATCGCGGGGATCGGCAGCGCCTTGTCCACCGCGTATTCGATCGTCCAGCGCCCCGTGCCGGAGTCGTCGATGTAGCCCCCGATGTCCGCGAGATCCTGTCCGTCTTCGCGAAACGCTCGCACCAGCAGCTCGACGAGCCAGGACCGGATCACGGATCCGTGCTGCCACAGTTCGGCGATCTGCGTCAGGTCCAGGTCGAACTCGGACCTCTCCAGACAGGCGAAGCCTTCCCCCACGGCCTCGAGCATCCCGTATTCGATCGCGTTGTGGATCATCTTCACGAAGTGACCCGATCCACCGGGCCCCACGTGGGCGAAACCGCCGGCCGGCGCCAGCGCCTCCCAGACAGGTGACAGCCGGTCAACCGCCTCGCCCGGGCCTCCTGCCATGATACAGTAGCCCTCCTCCAGCCCCCACACGCCTCCGCTCACTCCGGCATCGACGAAGTGGACGCCCCTGGCGGCGGCCTTCCGTCCCTCCTCGATCGAATCGAGATACCGGGAGTTGCCGCCGTCGATCAGGACGTCGTCCGGCGCCAACAGGACGAGGAGGCTCTCCAGGGTCTGACGGGTCGGCTCCCCGTGCGGCACCATCACCCACACGGCGCGCGGTGCTGCAAGCTGTCCGACGAGATCCTCCAGGGTTGCCGCCGGGTTCGCGCCGGACGCGGTCGCCGCCTGCACCTGTGCGGCGTCCAGATCGTAGGCGACGACGTCGTGCCCCGCTTCGAGGAGCCGCTTCACCATGTTCCCGCCCATGCGGCCGAGACCGACCATTCCAATCTGCATGTTCTATCTCCACACGTGAGTGACGCTCGTCGAGGACCCTGGAATCATACCGCCTCGACGGTCACTTCGAAGTCCGAACCCTCCCACTGCCCTCCCTCGGTCCAGCGGAACGTGAACTGGACCCGGGACCCTTCCGGCGCGGTGTCCGATGGCAGATCGGCATAGTGTGCGCCGAGCCCCGTATCGATCGTCTCGGTATCGTGAACCGTCGTCCAGCCATCCATACTCCAACGGACGGCGGCTGGCGACCGCAGATCGACGCGCAGCATGCGTCCCGGAGGCATCGTGCGGATCTTGTTGTTGAACCGCCACACCGAGAGGCGCGACTCGCGCGGTTCCACGAGGTACCGCGCGGCCGGCTGCGGAGGCGCGTCGAACACGCGCCTGTCGGCGAGCGACCTCACGAGTTTCACGTACTCCGCGTGCGCCCACACGAGCGGCATGGCCGAGCCGGACGGGTGCCCGTTGTGGAGCTCCCGCTCCGGCACGTCCGGAGCGTCCCACACCTGCTCGGGCAGGAAGCCTTCCGGGCTGGCCTGCGCCCCCATCACGCCGAGCAGCGCTCGCGCGGCATCGAGGTGGCCCGCCGCGAGCTCATAGTGCGCCCGCTCCCCGGTCAGGAGCGGCCAGCCGCGACCGACGCCCGTCCCGTCGAACGGCGCCCCGTCCTCGTGCTCGCCGTATCCGTCCTCGTTGTAGCGGTGCCACGCGGGCCCGGTGGAGGTCTCCGTGCGCAGCAGAGCGTCGATGACCTGAACCGTGTTCAGGATTCGCGGGTCGTTGGCATCGCGCAGGCAGAACCGGACGAGGGCGAGGGCGTCGGCGCTCACGATCTCCCCGTACGGCGCACGGCTGTGATCCACTGGCCGGTTCTTGACCGGCACGAATCCGGAGGCCGGCGATGCCCCATCCGCTACCTCGGGCGGCGCGATGCGCGCGTAGTATCCCTCCACGCCGAGCCGTCGCGCGAGATCCGAATCGGTGACGTAGGTCCAGCGATCGATTCCGTCATACCATGAGTCGGCCGTATCGCGCAGGTACTCGGCGGCGCGCGCCTCTCCGGCCTCGTCCGCGAAGTCGGCCGCCGCGAGGAGCGCCGCCACAGTGACGGCCAGCGTGAAAGGGGAGTAGCCCCCGTCTTCCTCCCACCGATCCTGTGGAGTCACCGGTCCCGTGAGCGCGAGATACGTCGCCGCGCGGCGGATCATGAGCCACGGAGCGAGCCCGTCGAGCGCCCCGTGTCTGCGCAGCATGTCAGCCAGCAGGATCGGAAATCCCGTCTCGTCCAGCTGGATGCCGTTCCAGTACGGGCCTCCGTCGAGCCACATGTTCTGGGGCCAGTGGCCGTCGTCCTCCTGGGTGGAGGCAAGGAACATCAGTGCGTCGCGTGCCGCGCCCGCTCGCCCCGCGGCGAGGAGACTGCCGGCCGTTTCGACGAGATCACGAGGCCACACGAGGTGGTATCCGCCCAGATCGTGGTCCCCGCGCGCGAACCCCCAGGGAATGGACAGGCTCGCGATCGTCGCCCCGGCGTGCGTCTTGTCTTCGTGGGTCTTGAGCACCGCGGTGCTCACGCGATAGAGATCAACGCTGTCGTCCGGGGCCCCGGGGCCGTCCTCCTGATAAGCCGTCCAGCCTCGAACGTACTCCGCCATCACCTCGTCGAAGGGAGTCAGCAGAGAGGCGCGGGCGTTCTCGGCTGCCTCGTCGGGCGTATTCCCGAAGCCGAGCGACAGGGTGAGACGGCCCTCGGACGGGACGAGAGGAAGCTCGGCCGTCAGAGCCAGGTTCCCGTCCGGCGCATCTTCGTAATGTTCCGTCAGGTATCCGTGCCGCTTGATGTCGTGCCATGCGTCCTCGGGTCCGACGTAACTGCAGGTCATGTCGCCGAACGGCTGAGAGCAGGCGAGCGCCAGCGCTACGTCGCCGCGGGCCGCGCACAGGAGAGGTTCGCCCCCTGGCTCACCGACCCAGCCGTGATTCCCGTAGCCCTGATTGCCGATGTGCGGGGCGAGCAACACGAACAGGCGGTAGTCGCCCAGGCCACCCGCCAGGGGCTCGAAGCGGACGCTCTGGAGCAGCACGTCGCGCCCCGGATCCGTGAAGACGTTCTTGGTGATCCGGTATCGCTGACGCGTGCATCGGTTCGTCAGACGGTAGGCCGGAACTCCCGGACCGAGCGGTTCCACCTCGTGGCTGGCGTGACGCTTCTCCTCGGAGAAGAAGCCATCGGGGCCCGTCACCAGCAGACCGAGGTCCCGGATGTTGGCCCGGTCCACCCGCGGATAGTAGACCTCGTTCACGATGCCGTGCGACAGCGTGAACCACACGCGGCTGTGCCGCGACACCGCCGTGCCGACTCCGCTCTTGGCGCTGGAAGT
>JARRPS010000261.1:0-3591 GCA_037382625.1 Gemmatimonadota bacterium
GACCAGCGCTGAAACAACGCCGGGATCGAACCACTCGCCCCCCATCGTGGCGATCTGCTCGAGTGCCTCCAGGGCCGTGTTCGGGGAGCGGTACGTTCGCGGGTGGGAGAGAGCCTCGAACACGTCGGCCACGGCAATGATGCGGGCAAGGGGGTCGATCGCGCCTCCCGTCAGGCCGACGGGGTATCCCTGGCCCTGACGTCGTTCATGCTCCTGGAGCACGACCTGCTGGAGCCATTCCCAGGGTTCGCCGAGAGGTTCGAGTATTTCGGCGCCCAGCTCCGGGTGTCTCTTGAGGGCTTCCCTCTCTTCGGGCGTGAATCGACCCGAGTTCTCCAGAAGCGTCTTCGGCAGACGTACCATGCCGACGTCGTGCACCAGACCGGCGAGAATGGTCCGGACCACATCCTCTGACGGGAGTGCCATGCCGAGCGCGAGCTTTCCGGCAATCACGGCGACGTTGGTGGAGTGGCTGGCGAGATCGTAGGCGGTATGCGGCTCCAGCGACCGATTTACGAGCACGTTGTCGAGGAGGAGGCTCGTGTGGATGCGCTCGGCGATGAGTCGTACCGCGCGCAGGTCGGGTGTCAGCTCGCGGCCGGCAGATGCGAGCACCGCCTGCACCGCAGCCGAGGCGTCATCGTACAGCCTCGACGAAGCCCCGGCCGCCGGACGACGTGCCTGTACCCCGGGCGCGCCCCCCGAATCCGCGAGGACGCCCTGGAGAGCTCCCTTCAGCAGAGCGGGAGAGCAGGGGAGAGTCAGAAAAAACTCGGCTCCCTTCACGCGAGCCGCCGGATCACCGGCTCTCTTGCCGTCCAGCAGGATCATCGAACGTACTCTCGCCAATCCCTTCTCCTCGTCGTTCAGATCGGGAGAGAGAGTGACCTTCGGCGAGATCGCGTCCTCGTGCACGACCAGAAGTTCCGCACCCGCCTTCGCCGCGGCGGCGAGTGGATCGCCCGCCGATCCCGAATCCAGAGCCTCGAGTCCGGGAACGGCCTCGCTCAGAACGCGGAGGAGCTCCCCGTCTGCGGCGGGCGGAAGCAGGACTACCGTTCGGGGGTGCTCACCGGGCATGTCCGTGCGCATCATCAGGTTCATTCCTCAAGTCTTTCGAAAGCGGCCGGGCAACGAGTCCATCGTCGATTATCGGGCAACGGCTCTCACCTGCCAAGCGCACTCGCCGGGAAGGCCACGCGGGGGCATCTTCGCATCATGAACAGAACTGCCTGGATTCTCGGATCTGTCTCGGCCCTGCTCGGCGTGGCTGCAGGTGCCTTCGGTGCACACGCGCTGAAGGCCAGCGTGCCACCGGATCTGCTGGCCGTCTACGAGACGGGAGTGCGCTACCAGATCTTCCACGCCCTGGCGCTTCTCGCCATCGGTCTGGGGGCGTCGCTCCGACCCGGAGAGCGGTGGTCGATCCCGATCTGGCTGTTCGCCTCCGGAACCGTCCTCTTTTCCGGAAGCCTGTACCTGCTGGCATGGACCGGAGTCCGGTGGCTGGGAGCGGTAACGCCGGTCGGCGGTCTCTGTTTCCTGGCGGGCTGGCTCGCCACCGCCGTGATCGGCGGGCGCCGCCGGTCGGCGCCCTGAGGGTCATCGGGTCCGTTCACAGCCGTGGCGGCGTTACGCCCGTCTGACCCTGGTATTTCCCCTTCTTGTCCGCATAACTGACCTCGCACGGCTCGTCGGACTCGAAGAACAGGACCTGAGCGATCCCCTCTTTCGCGTAGATCCGGGCAGGGAGCGGAGTCGTATTGCTGATTTCGAGGGTTACGTGGCCTTCCCATTCCGGCTCGAACGGCGTCACGTTGGTAATGATGCCGCAGCGCGCATAGGTGGACTTGCCTACGCAGATCGTGAGCACGTCGCGCGGAATACGGAAATACTCCACGGATCGGGCGAGAGCGAAGGAGTTGGGCGGAACGATGCAGATTTCGCCTTGAAATTCCACGAACGAGCGCTCATCGAACGCCTTCGGGTCGACGACCGGAGACAGCGCGTTGTGGAAGATCCGGAACTCGTCGGACACCCTCATGTCGTACCCGTAGCTGGACAACCCGTACGAGATCACTCCTTCCCGGACCTGCCGTTCCGTGAACGGTTCGATCATCCCGTGCTCGGTCGCCATCTGCCGGATCCATCGGTCGCTCTTGATGCTCATCTTCGGTTTGTCCTTCCGGGCTGCCCGGTGCCATCGAGTTCGAGGATCATCTGAACGACCCGGTCCGGAGCTTCCTCGGGCACTCCGTGGGCACAATCTTCCAGCACTTCGCAGGGACCTCCGAGCCGGTTCGCCCAGCGGGCGACCTCCCGCGGCGGCGCCCGGCGGTCATGTCGGCCGGTGACGAGCCGCACGGGTATCCCCGCGGGAAGGTCGTATCGGCTGAGTTCCGACGGCCGCCAGTCGGCCACGACACGCAGAATCGCGTCGATCTTCCGATTCGTATCCAGGGCGCCGGCGTACTTCCGGATCGTCTCCTCCGTCGCGCGGCGCGGATCGACGTACACGCGCCGGGTGAGGATATACCGGGTGAGGGGTCGACGGTAGTGCCGGACGACCGGCAGGATCGCCCGGCGAACGATCGGGAGTGAAAGGAGGTCGAGCAGCGGTGGCCGGCGGGTCCACGGACTGACGGGATTGATCAACAGGAGCGAGGCGCACTCGCGGCGGGTCGCGAGCGCGACGGCCAGAGCGGCTCCGTGGGAGTGCCCGACGACGATCGGCCGCCGCAGGCCCAGTTCGTCGAAGAGTCTCTCGAGTCGTTCGATTTCGTCGGCCAGTCGAAACCGGTCCTCGGGCGCGGCGTTCGACGAACCCCGTCCCGCGAGATCCGGCGCCACGAGGCGGAATCGGTCGATCAGTCGCGGCAGGAGCGCGTCCCACTCGGTCCTGTTGGCGCTCAAGCCGTGGATGAGGAGGAGGTCGCGACCTTGGCCCGCGACGAGCACGGAGAGATCTGCAACCCGTCGCTCCGCGACCGAGTCGGATTCGTCCGCAGGACGCTCTTGTGCTCGGGAACCGGTCATAGTCTCTTGTCCGCTACGTGGCTTCGGGCGCGCCGCCGGAATGTGGTGATGTCGGCCTGAAATCGCACGTTTTACTGACGCTGCCATGGGTCGCGCCCGCGTTCGGCGCGACGAGTCAGACGGTTCACACGCGCCGGGACTGGTCATGCAGCAGGCATACATCGGCATCGCGATCCTCCTGGTGGTCGGTCTTCTCAACGCCGGCCTCTTCCTGGCGTTGTCGCACCTCCTCAGCGTTCGGCGACCGACGTCGGTGAAAGCGTCGGCTTACGAGTCGGGCATCGATCCACTCGGGGACACGCGCGACCGCTTTTCCGTCAAGTTCTACATGGTCGCGATTCTGTTCATAGTCTTCGACATCGAGACGATATTCTTCTTTCCGTGGGCCTCGATATTCCGCGAGCTGGGGCTGCCCGGGTTGATCGCGATGTCGGTGTTCGTGCTCGTGCTCGCTGTCGGGCTGGCGTACGAGTGGAAGAAGGGCGCGCTGGAATGGGAATGATGCGAGGGGGCTCAGAGGGATGACGACTGGCAAGCAGTTGCCGACGATCCAGG
>JARRPS010000262.1:0-6027 GCA_037382625.1 Gemmatimonadota bacterium
TGGGAGGTGAGCGGAAAGTTCAGGCTCGCCACGGGCCTGCCGACCACGCCGTTCATCACGAGCGGACCGGAAACCGGTCAGAGGGACTGGACGCAATACAACGAGGGTGAGCGGTTCCCTACTTTCCACGCCCTCGATCTCAGGGTGGACCGCCGATTCAGCTTCCAGAGCTGGCAGCTGGAGGTCTACCTGGATGTCCAGAATGTCTACGGTCGCAACAACATCAGCGCCGTCCGCTGGGATCCGCGTACGAACGAGCCCGAGTTCAACGAGTCCCTGGGCGTGCTCCCGACGATCGGGATCAACGTGGAGTTCTGATCGAAATCGAGGGGCCGCAGGTCGTCGCGGGCCCTATCCCTTCGGAAGGTCGGCGCGGACCTTCACACACCAGGATCTAACTCGGCCCTCTTCGAGCTGTGCGGTGATCTTCGTCAGTTCGACCTCCCCGATCTCCGGAAGGAGCGTCGCCGCCTGCTCGAGCGCATCCCGGACGGCCGCTTCAATCGAGTCGTCCGAGGATCCATCCAGCTGAATGGCCGCCTTCTGTGCCGCGACGAGGGCGCCCTCCGCGGTGGTCGCCGTCGCGAGAAACCGATTCCGCGCCTTACGCGTGGCATCGGCGAGGGCCTGCTGCGCCGACTCGTCCTCGAGTCGCAGCTCCGACTGGAGAAGGGCCAGGAATTCCTCCTCTTCCGGCTCCAGCCTGCGGTCGGCCAGGGCTTCCTCCACCGCGGCACCGTACAGGGCGACGGCGACTTCGTCATGGAGTCTCGCACAGTCCGATTCCTCGAGCTCGAGCACGCTCCGGAGGTGCATGAGGTCGTCCACCTCTTCGTCGCTCAGCTTCCGGTCCACGAAGCAGTGCTCGAGATAACGGCGATACAGCGAGAGGCAGGGAGCCCGCAGGTGCCGCCGCACTTCGACGGCATGGTTGCTTCCGACCGTGCTAACGGCGGCTGCGGGAACATCCGTGACGCGCTCGGCCGCCGCCAGGAGCGCCTCGATCTCCCTCGCCGCTGCACCTCTGGCCCTGGATCCGAAAACACGGCCGATGAGGCCGGATTCCTCCGACTCCGACGACAGGAACGGCTCCGCCATTTGTTCGCTCCGAAGTGAGTGGGCATTTCTTGCCCGTTCGCCCGATTTGCGCTCGAATTACAGCCGGCCGCTCTCCTTCAGCTGCCGGTGCTTGATCTCGTTCTCACGCCAGGGCTCACGCTCGAAATAGCTGTTCGTTTCGCGTGCGACCTGACCGGAGAGCAGGATCAGCGCGATCAGGTTGGGAACGATGACGACGGCCAGGAAGACGTCACCCAGGTTCCAGATCACGCCGAGAGGCAGGACCGCACCGACGAAGTGCATGATCACGAACGCGACTTTGTAGGGCAGTACGGCGGCCGAGCCGAACAGGTAGTTGGCGCAGCGGTCCCCGTAGTAACTCCACGAGATGGCGGTGGATATGGCGAACAGCAGCACCGCCAGCACGATGATGTAGTGCCCCCAGTCGCCGATCGGCGCGAGGCCGCGGCGGAATCCTTCCTGGGTCAGGGGAGCACCGCTCTCCACCGCAGGCGCCCACAGCGAGACGTAGCTCTCACCCTCCGGGGTCGAGGCGACGCGGCCCTCGATGTCGATCGTCCCCGTGAAGGGAATCGTCATCTCCGGGTCCACGAAGAACTCGTCGATCGCCACGTCGTGCCAGGCCACCCGGGCCGCGTCCGAGTCCAGTTCGACGTGTCGTCCCCCATCGATCAGGATCTCCGAGGGCGTCTCGGCGGCACTGTGGTGGCCGTTCTCGTCCAACTGCACATAGGTCATGTCCCCGCCGCCCAGCACGATCTCGGTCGGAATCCGGTCGTTCCATACGCCGGTCAGGATGATTACGAGACCGGTCATCGTGCAGATGACGATGGTGTCGATGAACGGCTCGAGGAGCGCGACCACACCCTCGGATACCGGCTCATCGGTTTTCGCGGCCGCATGCGCGATCGGTGCCGAGCCCTGACCGGCCTCGTTCGAGAAAAGGCCCCGGCGCACGCCCCACATCAGGGTCACGAGGAAGGCGCCGACCCCGGTTCCCGCCACCCCCGATGTCGGATTGAAGGCTTCGCTGAAGATCAGTCCGAACGCCGGTATCACGTCGCCGATGTTGAGGATGATGATCACCATCGCGCCGGCCACGTAGATCGCGGCCATCAGCGGTGCCAGCACCGCGGTCACCTTACCGATCCGCGAGATTCCGCCGAGGATGACCGCGGCGACGATCGCCGATGTCAGGAGTCCGGTCGCCCATACGGGACTCCCGAACGTATTCAGCATCGTATCGGCGACAGTGTTGGCCTGAATCGCGTTGCCGGTGAGAAAGCCCGTGATCCCGAGCAGCGTCGCGAAGATCACCGCCATCCACTTCCAGTTCTTCCCCAGCCCCTTCTCGATGTAGTACATCGGGCCGCCCGAGACCGTGCTGTCCCATGCGTGACCGTGCGTCTCTTCCACATCGCGGTACTTCTGGGCCAACGTCACCTCGGTGTATTTGGTGGCCATCCCGAGAAAGGCCGTGACCCACATCCAGAAGAGCGCGCCGGGGCCGCCCCAGTGAATGGCGATCGCCACGCCGGCGATGTTGCCGATTCCGACCGTGGCCGACAGGGCCGTGGTCAGAGCCGAGGCGGAGGGTCAGGAACACGCCGGTCCCGAGCAGAAGGAGGACCATGAACGGCACCGTCTCGCCGTTCACTTCGAATCCGAGCTCCGCCACGTAGCGGTTCCCTATGTCCGTGAGCCACTGGAAGAATTCCATGCGTTCTCCGCCGATGATTCCCGTGCGACGCGTCCGCCTCTGCGTTTCGAAGGTCGCCCATTATAAGAGAGGCCCGGCGATTCGTGCGAGTCGCCGGGCCTCCGGGATCCATTTCCTGCCGCTTCGTACGGGCTGCGTCCTCCTGCTCAGCCGCTGGCCGCCTACTTCGTAATCTGATCCGCCAGCGCTACCGACTGCTCTCTGTTGAGCCTTCGAAACGACGGGGGCAGACGATCGGTCTCCAGTTCGAATTGCCCGCGCCCGAGGTCGATCCCCACCGCGACGGCGTGACCCGGCCCCGCACGCTGCAGTTTCACGACATCGTGGACCTTCTCAGCGACGAGGAACTCGAATGCGTGAGTCCCGGTATGCACCGGGGTTGGGAGGATCGACGCTTCTCCTGCCGCAGGTCGCGAAACACGGCCGGGGAAGCGATCGGCGTCACGCTGGACGAATCGGACCAGGCCGACCTGCTGCTGCTTTCGGCTTACCGGAATCGATTGTTCCGGTATCCGCCCCCGGTGCGGGTGGTCCCGGGCGAGATCCTGGATGCCTTCGTCACACTCGACCGACTCGTGGCCGGGCTCGCGAAAGCGGGAAAAACCTGATCGGAGTGAGCTTGCTCTCTCGAACGCAGGAATACGCACTTCGTGCTGCCGTCTTTCTGGGGCGATCGCATGCGGCGGGCTCGCGCCGCACCGCGGAACTGGCGAATGAGACCTCCATCCCGCGCAACTACCTCTCCAAGATCCTTCACCAGTTGGCGCGTCAGGGACTGATCGATTCCGAGCGCGGACGTTCGGGCGGCGTTCGGCTCGCCCGGAGTCCCGACCGGATCACGCTCGACGAGATCATCGCGCCGTTCCGTGCGGCGACCGAATCGCGCCGATGCGTCCTGGGACGCCCCGAGTGCTCGGACGAATTCCCGTGTGGAGCACACGATCGCTGGAAGGACGTCGCCGGACCGGTCGAGGATTTCTTTCAGACGACGACGATCGCCGAGGTCATGGCCGAAACGCCGACCCGGAACGGTGCGGCGAATTAGCCCTCAGTACCTCGCGAGGTAGTAGCCGACCATCAGCAGGTTCACGATCGTGAAGCCGAGCGGGAACAACCACCGGCACCTGCGGTCCAGCCGATTGCCTGCTTCCACGTGTCCCGCCTGGTCGAGGGCTCCTACGCGAAGATTGACGATGACGCTCGCCACGAGAAACAGATAGCTGATCAGGAGGAAGCTGCTGAGAATCGTGAAATTCGGAATGCGCGGCAGCATTTCGGACATGACGATCTGAAAGGCGACGACTGTCAGGATCCCCAGGAACGAAATGGCCATTCTATCGCTGAGTTGTGACGACGCCATCCAGAAGACGGACCAGCTCAGCGCCACGAGGATGAGCAGGGGGATGACGATCACGCGAAGAAGGAATCCCGGGCGGCGACTGGCGGGAATCGTGAACCCGACGGCCGTGGTCACGACGACACGACCCGACTGCATCAGGACGGCATCTTCGAGCGGGAAGCCGGTGATCGGACCGAACGACCACTGCCGGACGCTGACGTTGTCGCTTCGGGTACTGGTCCAGTCCGGAGCCGGCTGGAGCACGACCTCGCTAGCATCGAAACCGAGCGGTTCGAAGTAGAAGGTGAATTCCTGTTCGTCGAATGGAATCCGACGGAGGTTCATCTCGACCTCGGCGATGGCCCGGAATTCTTCCTCGTATCGGACCTGCCCATCCGGACGGACTCGCAGTAGAACGCCCTGGCGCTCGTAGTCGCCGGATTCATTGCGGAGAAACAGCTGTGGCCACCATCCCGTGCCGATTTCCGAGAACTGGTAGTCGCCCTGGTAGACCAGCTCTTCGGTCCCGGCTTCGATCGGATCGAACCGGAGTCGCTCGTCCTGCCAGAGCAGGGTGAGGATCGCCTCGAATTCGATCGTCTTCCGGGAGTCATCGATCTCGACGATGTCGAGGAGGTTGAAGCCGACCCGTACCGGTACCGGACCGTCCGTCGGCGGCGGGCTCATCAGCACGACCTGCCCGGCCGCACGGCCGGCAATCGAAAGAACGCACGCCATCGACAGAGCGACTGCCGTGCCAAGCGTATTTCTGTGATGGATCCGCAACTGTCACTCGCCTGGCTTCGGGTTCGAGCGCAATTCCGCCATTTCGGGCGGACAATCGCTCGTGTCGGCGGTCGGCGCCAGACGACGGGGGGAAGGCAGGCGCCACCGGTACCTTCCCCCCTTTCTGAGAGCTCTGCCGATTTCAGGCCGGTGTGACGGTCAGCTTCGAGCTGATCCGGACCGGGCTCGCGAGCGTGTCCCACACCGGCGAGTGCGCGTTGACATGCTCGTGAAGTTCGGCTACCGCTTCGGCAGGGGCATCCGTCGCCACGGTGACGTCCACCATGATCGACTCGAGGCCCGGTTTCGCTTCACGGATGTTCATGAATCCCTCGAGATTGCCCGCGGTGGAGATCTCGACGGACACGTCCTCCAGTGCGATGCCCAGCGCGGCGGCGTTGGCGGCGTATCCGACGATCAGGCAGGCGGCGAGGGAACTCAGCACGAGCTCGGCCGGACTGATCCCCTGGTCCGTTCCGAGAATCTCGGCCGGCTCATCGGAGACGACCGAGTGGTCGGTGGAATGTGCTCCCGGTTGCCCCCCCACCCGGTAGGTTCCCGCCGTGTGGCGGGCGCGGAATCCTCCGAGCCACCGGGAGCTCGTGCTGAACGTCAAGCTGCCGTTTTCCGTGTCGGCGGTCACTGCCTCGATCGCGCCCAGCAGGTCGTCCACGTTCACCCCGTTCCGAATCGTCGCTTCCGTCGCCGTCGTTCCGTTCATCGTTTCCTCCCCGTTGCGTCTGGTTCTCTGCGGTTCCGCTCGTGCCGGGTCCGTTCGATCCGGCGTCCATCAGCAGGTGCGCAATCGGGGCGCGAAGTGTGACACAGACGCGGGAGAGCGCCCGCCTCGCGCAGGAGATCGGGCGCTCTCGACATGCAGGAGAGAAGGCGGCGCGATTCGCGTTCAGTCTCTCATCGCCACCGGCTCGGGGCCTGACGTTTCCTGTTCGATCACCTCGACGGGGCCGAACTCCAGTTCCCGGATCGATTGCTCGATCTCCGATCGATCGCCGACCACGACCCAGACCATCCGGTTCGGATCGAGGAATGCCCGGGCGACGTCACTGGCTTCCTCGGGCGTGACGCTGCGGATCTTCCCGGC
>JARRPS010000263.1:0-3568 GCA_037382625.1 Gemmatimonadota bacterium
CTGGCCTGGGCGTACGAGCGGACGCCGGAGGGCGTCCGGCCGACGGATCCCGCGGAGACGACGGAGCTCGACGCGATCGTCGCGCAGCCGGCGCGGCGTCGCTGGCCCGCAGGCGTTGCCGCCCTCGTCGGGATCGTCCTGCTCGGGCTCGGCGCCTGGTGGACTCTCACCCGAACCGGGCCGGCGGCGCAGACGTACGAATCGATCGCCGTGCTGCCCTTCGAGAACCTGAGCGGGAACCCCGACAATCAGTACTTCAGCGATGGACTCGCGGACGAACTTCTCAACGCACTGTCCGGGGTCGAGGACCTGAAGGTCGCGGGCCGGACCTCTTCCTTCTCGCTGCGGGACCGGAACCTGGACCTGCGAACGATCGGCGACACGCTCGACGTGGAGACGGTGCTCGAGGGAAGCGTGCGGCGATCCGAGAACCGGGTCCGGATCACGGCCCAGCTGATCGATGCCGAGACCGGGTATCACCTTTGGTCCGACGAGTACGACCGCGACATCACGGACATCTTCGAGGTCCAGGAGGAACTGGCCCGTTCGATCACCCGGGCGCTGCTGCCGCGACTGCGCAATGACGAAGACGAACTGTACCGCGGAGGCACGGATGACCTGGCCGCCTGGGACCTGTACCTGGAGTGCCGCCAGAACTGGTACTCGCGCAACATCGACCAGTTGTGGCGGGCGATCGAGCAGTGCGAGCAGTCCGTGGAGCGCGACCCGGAGTTCGCGCTCGCCTGGAGCGGCCTCGCCGATGCCATAGATGCGCTCGCCTTTCGCGATGTCCGGGCCGAAGATCTCGTACCGCGGGCGATGACCGCGGCGCAGCGAGCGGTGCTGCTCGACCCCGAGCTGGGCGAGGGCTGGGCGTCCTGGGGAACCCTCGCTTCGGAGATGGAGCGGGACTGGGCGACCGCCGAGCTGGCGCTCCGGCGTGCGATCGAGCGCAAGCCGTCCAACGCGTATGCGCGCGCCATGCTGGGCGACATGCTCCGCAACCAGGGACGCGTGAAGGAAGCGATCGAGCAGCAACGGGCGGCGCTGCGCCTCGACCCGCTGTCACCGGTGATCCACGGCGTCCTCGCCATCAGCCTTACAGCCGCGAGGGAATACGAGGAAGCGCGTTCCCTGTTCGAGCGCACGCTCGCCGCGGGGACGGACCAGGCAGCTGCCCGCCAGTTTCTCCTCCTCTCCGGACCGCTGTTCGGGTTGACCGGCGCCGAGATGGCCGGGCATGCCGTCGAGCTGGCGCGGATGATGGGGGCCCGCGACCCGGAATCGGCGCAGATCCTGGGGCACGCTTTCGCCGCTGCAGCCGGCGGGACAGGACGAGCGGACAGCCGGCTGACGGAGGACGCGAGACAGGTATTGGAGGCCCTGATCGCCGACAGCGTGTTCAACGCCCGACAGAGCGCCGTGATCTACACGCGCCTCGGGGACGCAGAGGCGGCCCTGTGGTGGCTGGAGCGGGCGTCGACTGCGAACGACCTGTCGCTCGGCATGGCCTCCACGGATCCGTCGCTGGACCCGCTGCGGGACGATCCGCGCATGCAGCGGCTGATGGACGAGCTGGGTCTGCCGAACGGATACGATCCAGCGGCAGACAGATACATATCGGAGGAAGCCCGGTGAAGCTCGGAGGACGCACCGTCTGGCAGACGCTCGGTCTCTACCTGGCGGGCGGCTGGCTCGTATTGCAGGTCGTCGACGTGCTCGTCGACAACACGGGACTTCCGCAGCGGGTGTTCGGATTCGCCCTCGCTCTTCTTGCCGTGGGACTCCCGATCGCGCTGATCACGGCGTTCGTGCAGGGATCCGTACGCGGAGAAGGTGCGCCGGGCCGGGCGGCATATCCCCACGACATCAACGCCGGAGGCGCGGCCCGGAAGATCTTCTCCTGGCGCAACGTCGGTCTGGGCGCCCTTCTCGCCCTGGCGCTGTGGGGCGTTGTCGCGGTCGGATGGATTCTCAGGTACGGAAAAGCGAGCGAGCGAGCGGCGGAGCGAGCCGTCGTCGCGGCCGAAATCGAGAGCCTGACCGAGCAGCGATTGTTCGACTCGGCGTGGGTCGTGGCACGTGCGGCCGGGATCGACTTCGAGAACGATTCCTCGGCCGCGGACCTCGTCGCATCGTTCAGTCGCCGGATCGAGCTCAGGACCGATCCGCCGGGAGCCGTGGCCTACACGGGCCCGTACGTGGCCAACGGCGATTGGGAGCAGCTGGGTACGACACCGATCGAGGCTGCCCGGGTTCCGAGAGGAGTCATTCGACTCCGATTCGAGCTAGAGGGGTATGCTCCCCTCGAATTCGGGACTTTCGAATGGTTGCCGACGGATTCCACCTACCGCCTGGTTCCGAGGGCGGACACGGCGGACATGGTCTGGGTCCCCGGAGGAGACGACCCGCTCGTGATCCCGGGTCTCGAGCACGTGGAGCCGCCCGCGCTGAGCGGCTTCTGGATCGATCGGCTCGAGGTGACGAACCGGGAATTCAAGCGCTTCATGGACGCGGGCGGCTACGAGGCCCGCGAGTTCTGGATCGAACCGTTCACCCGGGACGGACGAAGGCTGAGCTTCAACGAGGCGACCGCCCGGTTCAAGGACCGGACGGGACGTCAGGGCCCGGCCACCTGGGAAGCTGGAGACTACCCGGACGGCGCGGCGGACGAACCGGTCACCGGCATCAGCTGGTACGAGGCGGCCGCCTTCGCGAACTGGGCCGGCAAACGGCTTCCGACCGTATTCCACTGGAACCGGGTGGCGGGAACGCTGCTCTCGTCCCACATCGTCCCGCAGAGCAACTTCTCCGGGGAACGTCCGTCGCCGGTCGGGCAGTACGGCGGCATCGGCCCCTTCGGCACGCTCGACATGGCGGGCAACGCCCGGGAGTGGTGCTGGAACGAGGGAATCTCGGGGCGATTCATCCTCGGCGGAGGTTGGAACGACGCGACCTACATGTTCAACGATGCGTTCGAACAACCCGCGTGGGACCGCTCGGTCACCAACGGCATACGGCTCGCGCTCTTTGGCGATGAAGATCTCGCCGCGGCGGGAATTCCGATCAAGCAGCCGCTGCGCGACTTTCTCGCCGAGCAACCGGTTTCGGACGAGACGTACCAGGTGTATCTGAGCATGTTCGCCTACGATCCGGCGCCGCTCAACGCGACGATCGAGGTCCGGGACACGACTCCGGAGGACTGGGTTCGCGAACGGATCTCGTTCGACGCGGCCTACGGCGGCGAACGCATGCTGGCGCACCTGTTCGTACCGAAGAGCTCCCGGCCCCCCTACCAGGCCGTGGTCTATTTCCCGGGGTCGGGTGCGATCTACCAGGACTCGCTCATCTCCTGGGCCGGAGAGTTCCTCGTGAAGGATGGTCGTGCCGTGATCATCCCCGTTTACGATGGGGTCTGGGAGCGGCGCGACGATCTCGACACCGACACGCCGAACGAGACCATCGCATACCGGGACCGGGTCATCCGATGGTATCAGGACCTGGGGCGCTCCATCGACTACCTGGAGACCCGGGAGGATATCGACGCCGGGAAACTGGCGTACTTCGG
>JARRPS010000264.1:0-3559 GCA_037382625.1 Gemmatimonadota bacterium
CGCCCGCCCCCAGGGGAGAATTTTCTCTGCCAGGCCCCTCCCGATCCGCTTGGCTCCATGGCCACAACCGACCCGATTGGCCTGAGAATCGCCTCTCTCATAAATTGGTCGAGGCCCATCCTCATTCCTGTGCGGTACATGCGTTGAGCAACGAACCCCGTGCGGCCCTTCGAACTGCTCTGCAGGACAGGTACGCCCTCCGGGAGGAGATCGGGAGCGGCAGCATGTCCGTCGTGTTCAGCGCCCGCGACCTCAAGCACGATCGTCCCGTCGCGATCAAAGTCCTGCGCGCGGAACTGACCGGCGCGATCGGCGAAGATCGCTTTCATCGGGAGATCGAAGTCGCCGCAAATTTGGCGCATCCGCACATCATGCCGTTGCACGACTCGGGCAGCGCCGACGGAATGCTCTACTTCGTGATGCCGCGCGTGGAAGGGGAGTCTCTTCGCGCGATGCTGGATCGAGAGGGCCCGCTTCCCATCACCGAGGCCATTCGGATCGCCCGGGAAGTCGCGGACGCACTGGCGTACTCGCACCGACACGGAATCGTGCACCGTGACGTGAAGCCCGAGAACATCATGCTGGCGGACGGGCATGCTCTCTTGATGGACTTCGGGATCGCCCGATTGACTGAAGGGCTCGGGCCCCAGCTGACAAGCACGGGACTCACGATCGGCACGCCGGCGTATATGAGTCCGGAGCAGGCATCGGGTGAGAGCCTGCTCGATGGCCGATCTGACATCTATTCGCTCGGCTGCGTGCTGTTCGAGATGGTCGCCGGAGCCGCACCGTACAGTGGGCCCAACGCCCGCGCGCTGCTCACGCGTCACCTGATCGCAGACGTGCCGTCGCTGGCCGAACATCGGCCCGAGGCGCCGCCCGCTCTAACAGATGCCGTGGAACGGGCGCTGGCGAAGGATCCCGACGATCGATTCGCCACGGCCGAGGAGATGGCGGCCGCACTGGTGGAGGCCCGCAACCAGGCCTCGACGTCGGAACCGACTCGTCCCTGGTGGGTCCGTCGGCCCAGCCCGAGGGAAATGCCGTGGGCCTGGGCCGTCCCGGCCGCCGCGGTGACCCTCCTGTTCTTTCTCGTCGGGCCGAAACTGTGGAACAGGGTGTTCCCGCCTACCCCGGCTTACGCGGTCGAGGATCCTCGCGGATCGTACGTCATCCTGCCCTCGTCGCGGGCCCAGCAGACGGCCGCGGAACTGGACCTGGTCGTGCGCGTCGCGGACTGGATGGCCCTCCGGCTCGGCGGCCTCGAGAGCGTGCGTGTCGTGCAGGAACCGGACATGAGGGGTGCGAAGGCCGACCTGGGCGTCGACGGACCGATCGTGCCCCGTATCGAGGATGGAATCCGGGTCTCTCAGGCGCTCAGGGTGGGCACTCTCATAACGGTCACGCTGCGCATCGTGGGCGACACCGCCTATCTGGAAGCGCGTCAGTACGACGCCGCCGAGCAGGATCAGCTGGGCCTCGTTCAGTCGCAAGCCGCGGTCGACGACCCGGACAGAGACGATGTCCTGGTCGGGCCCGTCCTGCGGGAAATCCTCGAGTACCGGGGCGAGGAGATGGACCCCGGCACCATCCTGCGTCTCTCGCGGAATCTGGAGGCCCACCAGGAATACAATGCGGGCCGCCGGGCCCTGAACCAGTGGCGGCTGGAGGAGGCCGAACGTCACTTGCGCGAGGCGATCGCGCAGGACTCGACCTTTGCGCTCCCGCACTATCTCCTCGCCCTGACCCTGTACTGGCAGACGACTCGCGAACCGGATCTGATGCACGAGATGGGGAGCGAGATCGCGCGGCTGACGGATCGAGCCGTCCACCTGGCCACGACGTCGGGGCTTCCCGGCGGATACGTGGGTCCGATCGAGGCGTTCGGGGCATTCTGGGCCGGCGACTACGACCGGGCTCGACGCCTGTACGATTCGATCCTTGCATACGATCCGACAAGCAGCGAGGCCTGGCTGCTTCGCGGCGCCGTAGAGTTCGAAGATCCCTGGGCCAGGCAGACAGCCTCGGGCGACGTCGTTCCGCGCTCCAACCTGAACCTCGCGAAGCGGGCCTTCGAGAAAAGCGTGGACCTGGCTCGCGATCTTCCGATGAGCTACGGGCTCCTCTTCCAGATCGACGGCAAGGTGGTGAGCGCCGCGGCGGGCTGGGGATGCCCTGCGTTCCTGCGGCCCGGCGGAAAGCTCATCCCGCCCTGGCAGGCGCCACAGGCGGAGGACCAGGCCAGCTTCTGCCCGCTGGTGGCGGACTCGATCCAGTGGATTCCATGGGAGGAGTTCACGACATCGAGGCTGGCGGATGCGAAGGCCGGCGCCGCGAGACTGTACGACGAGACCTCCCGGACCATCCAGATGTGGACCGATTACGCCCCCGACCAGCCACGGCCTCACGAGGAGTGGTCGGAGTGGCTGCTGGAGCGACGGGCGGCTCTCGGATGCGAAGCAGACCCTGCCCGTGTCGCCGAAGTCACGGACCTGGCGCTGGTCAACAAACAGATCGAGCTGGAGTTGAAGGGCGATACGACTCCCGTCGATCGCGTTCGGCTGGCGAATCTCCTGCTGACCACGGGTGCGAACGGGGCCGCCGAGTCCTTGCTGGAGAGCGCGCTCCGCGAGCCGGCGGACTCGGTGTCACAGGTCGACAGGCAGCTGCCCGCCGAGGCGGCCAACCTGTACCTGGCGACCGGTCGGCCCTCCGAGGCCATCGCCTTCGTCGCGCCCGCTTCGGTGGAGATGAGCTTTGCGTTCCCCGATCCGCGGGACGAGTCCTACGTATCGTCCGGCAACATCCAGCCCACCTTCAGCTTCCTGGAGGTTCTGGGCGCAACCGGTTTCGCAGGCCCTCCACTGGAGAGAGCCTTCGAGGAGCTCGACGCCCGGTGGTCGGCGCCGGAATACACGGAGCGCGAGCGGGCCGTCCTGCATCTGGGAGCCCTGCCATGGCTCGATCCGGCGCTGCTGCTCTCTCCCGGGGTGCAGCGCGCCTGGTTCGGCGAAATGGAGGCGCAACAGATCGACGTGCCGCTTCTATGGCAGGGCCTGCTCGCCGCCGATCAGGATCCCGTCGCGTCGGAGCGCGCTCTGGAGCAGGTCAGCGACTCACTGCCCTCGTCCGGCACCCCGAGCCCGACGGACCTTTTCCTCGCCGGAGTCCTGGCGGAGAGGCTGGGTCGACACGAGCTGGCCGCAGATCTGTTCACGAAATTCGAGGCATGCCCGGCCAGTGTGAATGGCTTCGACCCCAACTGGGGCCTGCAATCCCTCGCGCTGCTTCATCGGGCAAGATCGCTGGAAATGCTGGGGCAGCGAGGGGCAGCTGCCCGTGCCTACCGGGAGTTCGCCGATGCATGGCACAACGCGGATCCCGGTCTTCAGCACCTGGTTTCGGAGGCCCGAGCCGTGGCAGACCGGCTCGCGCCACAATAGTGGATCCGAGTACGGAGCCTGAAGGAGGTGCAGTATGCGGAAAGTGTTAATGGTCGGGCTGATAGGGATGTTGGCAGTGGTCGTTGCCGGGTGCCCCGGCCCGTCCTCGCAGTGCC
>JARRPS010000265.1:0-3556 GCA_037382625.1 Gemmatimonadota bacterium
GGTTCAGCGGGCCCGAGCCGCTCACGCCTCACCTCCGTTGCGATCCGCACGCCGCCGCCCGGCGCGCTCCAGGAAGATCTCCCGCAGCGACGGCTCCGTGCGCTCGAAGCGATCGATGGTCACGCCCATCTCCAGCGCCCGCCGCAGGATCGCCTGCGGGTCGGCCCCGGGCGCGAGACCTATCTCCACCCACTGTCCGTGATCGGTGGCGCTGGCCACCGCCGGGTGATCCAGGAATTCCGGGCTTCCCTGGTATGCGATGACGAGGTGCTCGAGGCCCGACGAGCGCTTCACCTCGCGGATCGGGCCGTCCAGGACCTTGCGGGCACCCGCGATCATGCACACACGCTCGCAGATCTTCTCGGCATCCTCGATCATGTGCGTGGAGAACAGGATCGTGGCACCGTCTCTCTGCCGTTCCAGCACGACCTCGCGGAGCAGGTCCACGTTCAGCGGATCCAGGCCGCTGAACGGCTCGTCCAGAATGAGAAGTTCGGGCCGGTGCAGAACGGTCGCGATGAACTGGACCTTCTGCTGCATCCCCTTCGACAGCGCCTCCACCCGATCGTCGGCCCTGTCGCCGAGCTCCAGCCGCTCCAGCCAGCGCCGGGCCTCGCTCACGGCCTCCGATCGCCGCATGCCCTTCAGCTCGCCGAAGAACGCGAGCTGCTCGACCACGTGCATTCGCTGGTACATCCCCCTCTCCTCCGGGAGATATCCGATCCGGGAGCGTGACTCGTGGGTTACCGGGCCGCCGAAGACCTCGACCGTTCCGGCGTCGGGTCCGACGATGTCCAGGATCATCCGGATGGTCGTGGTCTTGCCCGCACCGTTGGGACCGAGCAGACCGCAGACCGATCCGCGCGGAAGCTCGAACGACAGGTCCTCCACGGCCAGGGTGGAGCCGAAACTCTTCCGGACTTCCCGAAGTCGGATCACGGGTTCGGTCAAGGACAGGCTCCGTTCAAGCGGGACGTGAATCGGTACGGCCGCATCTTCGGGCCGGGACAGACGACGGGCAAGCGGCGCCCTTCCCGTCGACGGAATCTGCTCCGTGCTTCCCGGAAAGGCCGAGAGCGTGATATATTGTTGACTTACGTGCGATTCACCTGCCCCGGAGGCCCGCCGCTGGCACCGCGGTTCTCCGGTCCGCCCGATATCCACCCCCGGAGGGAGCGAGCATGGCGATCTACCGTGTCATGTACTATTCCACCGTCACCGTCGGCAGCGGCGGGCGAATCACGATCCCCCAGGAGATGCGTGACGACCTCGGCCTTGAGGACGGAGACACGCTCACCGCTCGCCTCGAGAGCAGCGAGACCGGGCAGAAGCAACTGACAATCTGGAAGCAGAAGGAGGGCTGACCGGAGCCGGCGAGCCGGGCGTACTGCGAGCCTCAGCCCGGGTGTTCCCCGAAGTTGATCGCCATCGCGCCGTACACCAGGTCGATGTGCCCGCAGTGCCGGAATCCGAGTGACTGCATGATGTCCGTGACGCCCCGCTGGGCGGGATAGTTGCGGAGAGACTCCGGGATGTAGCGATACGCTTCCACGTTCCTGTGGAGGATCCACCCGGCGGCCGACGTGGAGAGCTCCAGGTACCGCAGGTAGATCCGGTCCAGCCACTCCGGCTCGATATGTCCGAAATCCAGCGCCACAAGCTTGCCGCCGGGTCTGAGGACCCGCCGGATTTCGGCGATCCCCCGTGCCAGCCCCGCGAAGTTCCGCAATCCGTATCCGACGAGCACCCGGTCCACGCTGGCGTCGGCGAACGGCAGGGCCAGCGCGTCGCACGCGACCCAGTCGACCTCGTCGGCGCCGTCGCGCGACCGTCCCGCCCGCATCATTTCCACGGTGAGGTCGGCTGCGACTACGCGTGAAGCGCGGCCCTGCTTCGCCGCCCGCAACGCGAAATCACCGGTTCCGGCGGCCAGGTCCAGAAGCACGTGTCCGTCCCGGATGTCCGCGATCTGCAAGGCCAGGGCCTTCCAGCGCCTGTGCAGCCCGACCGACATCAGGTCATTGGTGACGTCGTACCGGCCCGCGATTCCCCCGAACAGGTCGCGTACGTAGCGTCGCTTGCCCGCAGGATCCGCGATCCGATCCTGGATTCGTCCCCCGAGGCCCCGCTCTTGCAAGTCTCGCATGCGTCGAAGTGTTCTCGGGCGGCCCGCCGGTGTCAACGATCTGCCGTACGGGGCGGATCGTGACCGGATCGGCGTCGGGCTCGTCGTGTATTCAGGGGACATGCGGAACTGATCGATCGAACGATCGTTCTGGAACCGGCCCGTGCGCAGCGGCGTCTGGTGGTACGCCGGCCGGGCCCATGGGAGGAAGAAAGATGATGTCTCGTCCACGCACTGTCGCGGCCGCGTGCCTGCTCGTCGCTCTGGCGGCGTCCGGCTGCAGCAACAAACACGTGTCCCGGATCGAGCCAGACACCGTCACCGACCTGTCGGGCGCCTGGAACGACACGGACGCCCGGCTCGTGGCCAACGCGCTGATCCAGCAGAGCCTCACGGACCCGTGGCTGTCCCGGTACAGCTCCGCCAGCGGCGGCGAGACACCGACGGTGATCGTCGGCAACTTCCGGAATCGATCGTCCGAGCACATTCCGGTGAACACCTTCATCAACGACCTCGAGAACGCCTATATCAACTCGGGGGCGGTGACCGTGGTCGCCAGCGATGCCGAGCGCGATCAGCTGCGGGCCGAGCGGGACGATCAGCAGGAGTTCGCCCGGTCGGACACGCGAGCGCGTCTCGGCCAGGAGCTGGGCGCGAACTACATGCTCCAGGGAGAGCTGAGCTCCATCGAAGACGAGGAGACGACGACCTACTTCGGGGCCTCCCGGAAGGAGCAGATCCGCTTCTATCAGGTCGATGCGCGGCTCGTGGACCTCGAGAGCAACGCCGTCGTCTGGGCCGGCCAGCACAAGATCAAGAAGTACATCGAGCGCAAGCCGTTCGGGCTCTGATTCGAACAGGGAGCGAGGAAGATGAACAGGTATCTGATGCTCGGATCGCTGCTCGTGCTGGCGGCGTGCGTGCCGAAGAAGGTCGATGAACAGCCGATCATGCAGAACAACGACCGCGTGCCCGACGCGTCGGCCACGGTCGCGGCGGCTTCGGAGCAGGCGGAGCGCGATCGTGCGTCCGCGTCCGCGGCCCGTGCCGACATTCAGGCCGAGGCGCTGGTCGACTGCGCGCCCGACGTATGCGATGCCGTCGTCAGGGGCGAACTGGCGATCGGGATGAACGAAGTGCAGGTGCTCGCTGCGACCCGCACGACGGAAGATGCGTGGACGATTCGCAGGTCGGGTCCGTCGATGGTGATGGCACCGGGCGACGAGCGGGTTGTCCCGACGGACGTCGTCGGCAACGTCGCGATGGTGCAGCTCGCCGACAATCGGGTCAGCCGATACGCCTACACGGAGTCGCAGGGCGTACGAATGGTGGACGATCCTTCGGATGCGACGACCGAGGGCCGGGCCCAGGCGCTCGCCGAGCAGCTGGAGCGCGAGGGCGACGAGTTCGCCGCCCGGGGCGACCTGGACG
>JARRPS010000266.1:0-3526 GCA_037382625.1 Gemmatimonadota bacterium
CGATGTTGCGGCTCCCGATCCGCACGCTGCCCTTCTCCATCCGAGCGACGCGCTCCTTGGCCATCTGGACCTGTACGACGGACTGCTCGTAGTCGCGCTCCGCACGGTCCAGCTCCTCCTGGGTGATGAACTCCCGCGCGCGCAACTCCCGCTTCCGGTCCACGTCCTTGCGGAGATTCTGGAGTTCGATCTCCCGGAGCTCGACCTGCCGCTTGGAATCGGCCAGTTCGATCGGAGTCGGATTCGGCGCGACCTCGATGAGCGGCTCGCCCGCATTCACGAAGGCTCCTTCTTCGACGAACAGCTTCCGGACCACACCGGAGATCTGAGACTTGACCTCGATTTCGACATCGGGCTCGATATTTCCGACGGCGAGGGCCTTCTGCACGAGCGAGTCCCGGCGGACCTCGACCGTGCGGTGCTCGGAACTGCCATCGTTCCCCCGCAGCGCCATCATCGTGCCGGCGGCCCCCAGGAGCACGGCACCGCCGAACACCCCCATCCACACTTTCGTCTTGCGCTTCATCTCGCGTGCCCTTCTTCGACGGCTGCTTGCGGCCGACTTCTGCATCCTTCGCCCGTGAACCCTACGCCGCCGCGCTTCGCCGAGTTTCAGTCAGCTCCTGGCGCTGCGAACCCGGTCCTGCGCGTAGCGGCTCCCAGCCGACAGCGCGAAGAGGAGCGCGGCGAGCAGGATGATCGCCGGTCCGGTCGGAAGGTCGACGCCGAAGCGTGCCGAGAGCCCGTATGTCAGAAACAGGCCGAATGCGATGGATGCTGCGCCGATGCCGACCGCGAGCACCATCATGCGAGAGAGATGGTCGGTCCAGTGACGCGCCATCGCGGCCGGGATGGTGAGGAGCGCGATCACCAGGATGACGCCGACCACCCGGATCAGGATCACGACGGTCAGCGCTACCAGGATCAGCAGCAGCAGGAAGAGCGGCCCAACGGGCACACCGATCACCCAGGCGAATTCCTCGTCGAACGACACGGCACGCAACTTCTGAAACAGGATCGTCACCACGGCGACGATCAAGAGGTCGAGCACGAAAACGAGAAGAAGGTACTTCGGGCTGACGAGCAGAATGTTCCCGAACAGGTAGCCGAGGAGGTCCGGCGGCTCGCCGGGAGCGAGGGACACGAATACGATGCCCAGCGCCATTCCGACCGCCCAGATCATCGCGATCAGCGTGTCGAGACCCTGCCGCAGCCGCAGTTCCGCCATCCCGATTCCCAAGGCCGAGACCACACCGAATCCCAGTGCTCCCAGCAATGGATCGAATCCTGCGAGGAAACCGAGGCCGACTCCGCCGAAAGCCGCGTGCGAGAGTCCGCCCGAGATCGACGAGATCCGGCGCACCACCACCAGGCTGCCCACCACGCCGCATGCGATCGAAGCGAGAAGGCCGGCCATCAGCGCGCGCTGAAAGAACGGGTACGAAAGGGCTTCCCCGATCATCGGCCGCCCGATCTCACGAGCCGACTTCCGTGTGGGTCTCGAACACACGGTGCGGGACACCGTGCGCGACGAGGTCCACCGGGCATCCGTAGGCCGCTTCGACCATCTCCGGTGTCAGCTCCCGGGATCTGTGGTAGTGGAGCCTGACGTTGAGACAGGCGATCGTTCTCACCGTCCGGGAGATGACTCCGATATCGTGCGATACGAGCACGATGGGGATCTCCTCCGCGAGCTCCTCGAGCAGGTCGTAGACCGTGCGACCGATCGGCGTGTCGAGACTGGCAGTGGGTTCGTCGAGGAGCAGAACCTCCGGCTCGGATACCAGCGCCCTGGCGATCAGCGCACGCTGCAGCTGTCCACCGGAAAGGTCACCCACCTGGATGTCGGCCACGCCGGCGAGCTCCAGTCGATCGAGCGCACGCTCAACGCTGATTCGGTCCGCGGTCCGGTCGCGGCGGCAATCGTGTCGACCCAGCCGGCCGATCCCGACCATCTCGGCGACCGTGATCGGAAAGTCGGCGTCGAACCTCGCGTACTGGGGCACGTATCCGATCCTGCCACGTGCCTCGCGCGGAGAGGAACCGAAGGTGAGCACCTCTCCACGCTGCGGACGAACGAGACCGAGGATCACCTTGAGAAGTGTCGTCTTACCGCCCGCGTTCGGGCCGATGATGCCCACGAAGTCGCCGTCGCAGACCTCGAAGTCGACGTCGTCGAGCACGAGAGTGTCCCCGTGCTTGACACTGACCCCGCGCAACTCGATTAAGGTCGAGCTCACCCGTTCCTCCTCCGATCTCCCGCCGCGATCTCCCTCTCCGTCATCATTCCGCCGGTTCCCTCAGCAACGCTTCGGCCATCGCCGTAAAGGCATCGAGGGGGTCCCGCGCCAGCGGGTCTACCTGCTCGACCCTCGCGCCGATCTCTCGCGCCACCATGCGCGCCGCCTCGTGATTTACCTGGGGCTGAACGATCACCGTACGAATGTCGTCTGCTTTCGCCGCCTCCATGACGCGGGCGAGACGGACGGATCCCCGGTCGCCACTTCCGTGCGAGAGGATCGAGAGCTGTTCCAGGCCGTAGGCGCGGGCGAAGTACCCCCATGCCGGATGCTGCACGAGAAAGCTGCGGCGGCCCGAACCGGAGAGGCTCTCTGACACCGAGAGATCGACCGAATCGATCGCCGCTTCGAACGCCGCACGTAACGTCTCGATCTCATTCCGTTGCTCGGGAAGGAGATCGGCGAGTGCCGCCGCGATCCTCCCGGTTATCCGATGCAGGCAATCCGGATCCAGCCAGATGTGCGGGTCGTCCTCCTCGAAGTCACAGACTTCCGCCAGTCGCACCCGGGGTGCCTCCGTTCCGGCCAGCAGCCCGTCGAGCCAGGTTCCCTCCCACGCGAACGCCGGGTGTCCTAGCTCGATCACGAAATTGGCTCCTTCGATCTCCGTGAGCTGGCCGATGCCCGGCTCGAACGAGTGAGGAGACATACCCGGGGGCACGAGAACCGTGACTTGTGCGGCATCGAAAGGAAGCAAGCGATCGACAATGCCCGCGAGTGGCAGAATCGACACGGCGACCACGGGAAGTTGCCCATCTCGCTGATCGGGCTCCGGTTTGCAGGCAAGCGCCGCCAGGAGCGACAACGCGACGACGACCGAGACCCATCGGGTATCAGAAGCGTCGCGGCGAGACCGGTGCCTGAAGGAAGAAATTCTCGACATGAGCCAATCTAGCCCGTGATTCGCTGCCTCGCGCGGTCACGGTCCCCGGTCGCATGCTTCGGCCTGCGCACTCTACATACCACGACGCGCCCCGGACCCGGATGTCCGAAGGGGAGGCCCCGCGGAACGGGACCTCCCCTTCAGTACCGCTGTCGTCGAACCCTTCGATTCAGACGATCTTGACGACGTTCTTGGCCTTTGGACCGCGGCCTTCCTCGGCGAGATCGAACTCGACCTGATCGCCTTCCTCCAGCGTGCGGAAGCCCTCAGACTGGATTTCGGAAAAATGGACGAAGGCGTCACGCGCACCATCGTCGAACGAAACGAACCCGAAACCCTTCTC
>JARRPS010000267.1:0-3498 GCA_037382625.1 Gemmatimonadota bacterium
GTCGCCGCGGCCCGGGTGGCCCCCCCGGCTCCCGGATCCTCGTGATCCCCGGCTCCACCACAGCCGGTCACACCGATCGAAGCGATGGCGGCCGCGGTAGCGAGAAACCGCATCGAAGGAAGACCGACGACTCGAGCGCGGCGACGGAACTGCATCTGTCTGCCTTTTTTAGTAGAGACTAAATTTTGCACCAGTTGATTCAATACGGTATCGACACCCCGGCGTCAATTCGGGGCGTTCCGTGCGGCAGGAGGTGGACGCACGCGGCCCCGGCACACCGCGAAGGGCGCGCCGGGGCCGCAGACCTCCGATCGGAATTCAGTCCCGCTTACCGATCGAGACGTAGTCGCGCTCGTCGTAGCCGATGTAGACCTGGCGCGGACGCGCAATCCTCTGATCGCTGTCCTGCAGCATCTCCAGCCACTGCGCGAGCCAGCCGGCCGTGCGCGGAATCGCGAACAGGACCGGGAACATGGCGACGGGGAATCCGAGCGCCTGGTAGATGATTCCGGAATAGAAGTCCACGTTCGGGTAGAGGTTCCGCGAGACGAAATAGTCGTCCTCCAGCGCGATCCGCTCCAGCTCGATCGCGATGTCGAGCATCGGATTCGTGCCCGTGACCTCGAACACCTCGGGCGCGAGCTCACGGAGAATCCGGGCACGCGGGTCGTAGTTCTTGTATACGCGGTGGCCGAATCCCATCAGGCGGAAGTCACCGGCCTTCACCCGCTGGATGTAACCCGGGATGTTCTCCACCTTGCCGATCTCGCGAAGCATGCGGAGCACCATCTCGTTGGCGCCGCCGTGGAGCGGGCCGTACAGCGCAGCGGCCGCTGCCGAGAGAGCGCAGTACGGGTCCGAGTGCGAGCTTCCGACGGCCCGCATCGCGTTCGCGCTGCAGTTCTGCTCGTGATCCACGTGCAGGATGAACAGGACGTCGAGCACTTTCTCGAGCGTCGGATTCGGCACGTACTTCGTCTCCGAAGTCCGGTACATCATCGAAAGGAAGTTGCCGGCGAAGCTGAGCTCGTTGTCCGGATAGACATACGGGAGCCCGCGGCTGTGACGATACGCGAACGCTGCCACGGTTCCGACCTTGGCGACGAGCCGCTGGATCTGCTTCAGGCGGATCTCCGGGTCGTCGATCGCCCGGGCTTCCGGATAGAAGGTGGACAGGGCGGCGATCGCGCTCACGAACATCCCCATCGGGTGCGCGTCGTAGCGGAACGCGGCCATCAGTTCCTTCATGTTCTCGTGCAGGTACGTATGGTGCGTTACGTCGTAAGTCCAGCGAGCCAGCTCTTCCTCGGTCGGCAGCTCTCCGAACAGCGTGAGGTAGGCGACTTCGAGGTAGCTGCTCTTCTCCGCGAGCTGCTCGATCGGGTAGCCGCGATACCGGAGAATCCCCTTCTCACCGTCGATGAAGGTGATGGCGCTCTTGCAGGAGGCCGTGTTCGTGAATCCGGGATCGTAGCAGAGCATTCCGAAGTCCGTGTCCGTCGCCTTGATCGCCCGGATGTCTTTCGCGGGGATGGCGGCTCCGTACTCGGGGTACGTCCCGTACATGATCGGGTACTCGAATTCCTTCTCAGTACGGTTGTCGATGATCGTAAGGGTGTCGGCCATGGGACGTTCTCCTGGGGTTTCCTGCTTCGTGCCCTCGGGGGCACCGGTGACGGTCTCGGGCATCGTTTCCTCCTCACGGAGAGCGGGCGCTCTCCTCTCGCGGGTCGGACTCCCGTTCGGCGGGAATCCGTCGGTCCCGTCCGGACCGGGGAGGTCACCGCGCGCGAATCGCGGTCAGGGGGGACGACGCGCGCCTGTGCGACCGTGAGCTCCGAGGCTCGGACTCGGTCGGACTCGTTCAGTATAGCACGAAGCAAGTCCGGTACCAAGCACGGGAGGTTCGATACACGCGGTTTTCTGGGCCCACTTCCGATTCGTGAAGACGGGAGCAAGCAGAGTTGTCCCGAAACTCCGCAGCGGAAGGGCCGTTTCGTCCCATACACGGAAGCGCACCCTCGAACTCGGGCCCATGCGCGGACCTCCGCTTCAGGTCTTCAGGGCTGCGAGCGCACGGTCCATCTCATCCTTGCGCACGTAGACGAGATACCCGAAACATCCCTTGCCGTCGGTCACCGCGGTGCTCGCGTATACGTTGACGCCGGCCTTCATCAGCTTCTCGTGGATCTCCGCCAGCGCCCCCATCCGGTCGTCGCCCTGGACGAGCAGCGCGCTCTGCGGACCGTCTAGCTGCATCCCGGCCCGGCCCGCCACTGCCTCGAGCTTCGCTCCCTCTTCGGGAAACAGCGCGAGCTGGGTCCGCGAGGGGCCCGTCGGGACCGCCGTGAAGGCGAGCAGATTGATCCCCTGCTGCGCGAGAATGTTGAGGAGCTTGTAGGCCTCCCCCGGACGGTCCTCGGCATTGGTGTAGTAGTAGTCGACGCGGCGGATCTGGTAGGCCATCTCGTCCTCCTCTCGGGGCCCGGCAAAGCGCGTCGAGCCCGATCGGTGCGGGGCGGCGGGAGCAGGGTTGGACGACAGTGAGATCGCCGGAGCAAAGCACCGCCCTGGTATGCACGAACACCTCAGTGTCTGTTACGCTCCGGGCATCGGCAAGGGTCCAGAACTCGAGGACACCGTGAGCACGGTTGCAAGACCGTATGATGCGAAAAGGCGGCCCCGCGAACGGGACCGCCTCTCGCATGCTGAGGTCAAATCTTCAGTTCCAGCAGCTCACTGCCCCGGCGGCACCATGTCGAGGTCCGCCATCTGGTCGAAGCTCAGCGGCGTAACGAACTGGTCGGGCACGCGGATCGTGTCCGCTCCCGCCTTCAGGAACGTCCAGACCGCTCCGTCCCCGTTCTCCGAGTCCGTAGTGACGAAGTCGAACTGGAGGGCCGTCAGGTAATCCTCCGGCAGCGGGACGATGCCAGTTGGATAGGTCATCGTCTTCGTGCCCTCGTCCCAGCTGGCCACGTCGATGATGCCGTCGGCGTTGTACTGCTCGATCGCGGGGTTGTTGGTCGGATCGTGGCAGGCCGTGCAGGCGCGACCCTCACCGATCGTGTGCGGCGTGTAAAAGCCGAACGCCACGTAGGCGTCTTCCCCGTACTCGACGCTCTGATAGTTGATCGGATACACCTCGGTCTCGCCCGATCCGTCCCGCTTGAGGCGGTTTCCGAGCCACAGCCAGTTCTTGGCCGGAGGCGTCAGGAAGAACTTGCCGGTGTTGTTGACCTGCGCCTCGAAGTGGCAGTTGTTGCAGGTGACCGAACTCTGTGCGTGACATGCGGCGCAGGCGACCTTTCCGCCGTGTGGATCGAGGCCGGCCGGGTGCACGAAGTTGTTCGCTTCGTTGTGGCAATTATCGCATCTGGCGTCGATCGCGCCGACTTCCTGCAGGCTCGAGTACTCGTTCCCGTCCCCATGGACGTCCTCGAGCGAGTGGCAGCGCATGCAGTCGAACCCGGCATCACGATGCACGTCGCTGAACCC
>JARRPS010000268.1:0-3481 GCA_037382625.1 Gemmatimonadota bacterium
CCCGACTGGATGCCCTGTCCCGGAATCTCTGGTGGGCGTGGCACCCCCAGGCGCGGACCCTTTTCCGGCGCCTCGGACTCAATCTCTGGGTGCGTTCCCGGAAGAACCCCGTAGCGATGCTGCGCGAGCTGGACCCGGAGCGGCTCGAGGCGCTCTCCGGCGATCCTCTGTTCCTCCGGGAGTACGACGCCGTGATGGCGGAGTTCGAAGACGTGATGGCGGCTCGCCGCAGCTGGTACGCGGACAAGTACGGCGACGCAGGCAATGGAGGGATCGCCTACTTCTGTGCCGAGTTCGGCGTCCACACTTCGATTCCGATCTACTCGGGTGGACTCGGGATTCTGGCCGGCGACCACTTCAAGGAGGGGAGTGACCTGGGCGTCCCACTCAAGGGAGTGGGCCTTCTCTACCAGAAGGGCTACTTCCGGCAGCGCCTGGGAGAGCATGGCGAGCAGCACGCGATCGACGAGCCGTTCGACCCCGTTTCGATGCCGCTCGAGCGGGTGTGGGGAAACGGCGATGACGGCAGCCACGCGATCGTCAACCTTGCCGGCCGCGAGGTGCATCTCGGCGTCTGGCGCCTCGCGATCGGTCGGACCTCGATCTATCTCGTGGACACGGACATCGAGCGGAACCATCCGGACGACCGGGCGCTCTCCCACCAGCTCTACCGCGGCGACCTCGAAATGCGGTTGCGGCAGGAGATCGTGCTGGGAATCGGGGGGGTGCGGGTGTTACGGAGCCTCGGGATCAATCCCGGCGTCTGGCATGCGAACGAGGGACACGCCGCCTTCATGGTGCTCGAGCGCCTGAAGGAACTCGTGGGCGAGGGGGTTCCGCTGGACGAGGCGATGCGACGGGTGGCCGCCTCCACCGTTTTCACGACCCACACGCCGGTGCCCGCAGGTCATGACTACTTCCCGCGCGACATGGTGGAGCGCTACTTCGGCGAGTACGTGGAGAGCTTCGGCCTGGGTCTGGAGGCACTCTGGGACCTCGGACGCCATCCCGAGGACGACGGCAAGTTTCACATGTCGGCGCTGGCCCTGCGGATGGCCGATCACCGCAACGGCGTGAGCCGTCTTCACGGGCAGGTGGCCCGCATCATGTGGCAGGGACTCTGGCCCGACGGGGCCGAGAGCAGCCCGACTGCGGGCGACGCGGTGGAATCGCCGGCCACCCTGCCGGAGTCGATCCCGACCGTCACGCAATCCGCGGTCGAGATACCCGGCGCGCCTACCGAGGTCGAGGTGCCGATCGGCCACATCACGAACGGGGTTCACCTTCCGAGCTGGCTCTCGCCGTCGTTCCGGGGACTCTTCGACCGCTACCTCGGCCCCGACTGGCTGCTGATTCAGGATGAGCCCGCGCTCTGGGAGCGCGCCCTGGACCTGCCCGACGACCTCCTGTGGCGGGCCCACCTGGACTGCAAGTACCGCCTGTTCAGCGTAATGCGACAGCGGGCACGCCGCCGCTGGCGCGACGAGGGATCGGCTCCAAGTCAGGTGATCGCGGCGGGCACGCTGCTGGATCCCGAAGTGCTGACCATCGGATTCGCCCGTCGGTTCGCGACCTACAAGCGCGCTTCGCTGATCTTCAGCGACCTCGACCGCCTCGAGCAGATCCTGACCCACACCTGGCGCCCCGTTCAGCTGGTGTTCGCCGGTAAGGCGCACCCCGCTGACCAACCGGGCCAGGAGTTGCTGGGTGGCGTATATCGGAAGGCGATGGAGACCCGTTTCGGGGGTCGAATCGCGTTCATCGAGGATTACGAGATCAACATCGCTCGCGATCTCTACTCCGGCGTGGATGTCTGGCTGAACAATCCCAGGCCGCCGATGGAAGCCTGCGGGACGAGTGGTCAGAAGGCGGCGATCAATGGCGTGCCTCAACTCTCGACGCTCGACGGCTGGTGGGCCGAGGGATGGACCCGTCTCAACGGCTGGGCGATCAACGATCGGCAGCCGATTCTTCTCGACGGAGATCCATCTTCGCGTGACGAGGCAGACGCGCTTTCGCTCTACGATGCGATCGAGTCGGAGATCGCGCCTCTCTATTACCGGCGCGACGTGGATGGCGTGCCGAGGGGCTGGATCCGCGTGATGAAGCACGCAATCCGCACCGGAGGCACCGGCTTCTCCGCGCGGCGAATGCTGAAGGACTACGTGGAGCGCTACTATGCGCCGGCGGCGCTGTCGGCATCCGCGCTGGAGGCTGTCTCCGAGTCGGATTGAACGGCCATGTCCGCGGCCGAAATCTGCGCCGCCGTCCGGTCGGCGTAGTGGAGGATCCGCCACGCAGCGGCCTCCAGCAGCCGGATCTCGCGGCCGTCCGGCGCCGCGCGCCGTATCAGCCGGCGGAAGCTCCGCATCTTGGAGTGCTGATCACCGCCCTTGAACATCGAAATCCGGTCCAGCGCCCGCTCCCAGAGACCGAAGAACTGTTCGACCTCCGCGGCCGTGGCCGGCGGCGCCCGGTCCCTGAACTTCCCCGACAGGTCACGATCCTGCAGGCCGCCGAGTTGCCGAGCGGCCTCATGCAGCTCGTAGAACACGAGGAGCGCGGCGTGCGCCAGGTTCAGGGACGGGTGCTCGGGATTCGTGGGGATGCAGATCGCCTCGTCGCACAAGTCGAGGACCTCGTTCGGAAGCCCGCGATCCTCACGACCGAATACGATCGCGACCGTTCCATCTCCGGTCCTCTCCAGGATTCCGGGTGCTGCGGAGCGCGGCTCCGACCACTCCTGGCGTTTCGCACGCCGACGTGCGGTGGTGGCGATGACGCGCACGGTGTCCGCGACCGCGTCGCTGAAATCGTCCACGATCCGGATCCGCTCGACGATATCCTCGGTGTCGTGAGCGATTCCGGTAATCCGCCAGGCGTCGTATTCCGCAGGCGCGACGAGGCAAAGCCGCCTCATCTCCATGTTCTTCATCGCCCGGACGACCAGGGCGATGTTCACCAGATCCTGCGGCTCGTAGAGAACCACGAGGATCCGGTCGAGGGCGTCCCGTCCCGAATTCGATGCCGATTCGATGGGTTCGTTCATGCTCGCTTCAGGGCTATCGTTTCATCAGGGAGCGACAAGCTAGACGCCTCGAGACCGCCTCGCGAACATTGACATCGACGGGACCCGGAGCATAACATTCTCCCCGCGTCGAGGCCGGGTCCACGGACCCGGCTTTTGTGCCTGCACGGCAGGCCGGTCCCGTACGAACGGGCTTCGCGGGCATAGCTCAGCTGGTAGAGCGCAACCTTGCCAAGGTTGAGGTCGCCGGTTCGAATCCGGTTGCCCGCTTGGAGGAAGACGCGGTCTGGTGGCGCAGCCGGACCTTTGGATGCGCCGCATACAAAGCATCCGGTTGCCCGCTTGGAGGAAGAACTGGATCTCGGGGCGGTAGCTCAGCTGGCTAGAGCGCTGCGTTCACATCGCAGAAGTCGGGGGTTCAAGTCCCTCCCGCCCCACTCGAAGTGCTGTCTT
>JARRPS010000269.1:0-4737 GCA_037382625.1 Gemmatimonadota bacterium
CCGTCTGTCCCGTGCCATCCGCGTTCATGACCCCGATGCTCCCGTGCTCGCTCTGGTCTTCGTAGACGATCTGCGTGCCCTCGGGAGACCAGTTCGGGTTGGAGACCCACGTGCCGAGCACGCCGAGGCTGGTCGCGCCGGATCCGTCGGCGTTGATGACGATCAGTTCGGACGTGGCCGGCTCTCCCGCGGCGTGACAGAAATCCCTTCGAGCGAGTACAAGACGCTCGCCGTCGGGGGACCAGGCCGGGTCGTAGTCCGAGGGCTGCGGTCCCTCGTCCGGATTGACATCGCATACCGGGTGAGGCCCCGTGAGGGATACGGCGTTCGTGCCGTCGACGTCCACGACACGGATCGTGACCTGGCGATCCGCTCCGCTCAGTGGACTCTGATGCGAATATGCGATTCGCGAACCGTCCGGCGACCATGAAGGCTGAGATTCTCTCTCGTCAGGAGTATTCGTGAGTTCGATCGCCGCGCCGGACCCGTCGGCGGGTACGGTCCAGAGGTCGCAGTGCGACAGATCGGTACACCGCTCGAACACGATCCGGGTGCCGTCGGGCGACCAGTCGGGATAGAAGTCATCGGCCGGATCGTCCGTGAGTTGCCGCCGGTCGCTGCCATCCTGGTTCATCACCCAGATGTCCCGGCTCCCGCCGTCCGATCCCTCGCTGTTGTACGCGATCTGCGACCCGTCCGGGGACCAGGCGGGGCGCTCCCGGCAGCAGCCGAGGACCTCGGCGAGCTGCATGCGCCCCGAGCCGTCGGCGTTCATCACACCCCAGGTCGCCCCTCCCCCGGAATACTCCGAGTAGAGGATCCGCCCGCCCGGTGGGCTCGCGCAGGTGAGCGAGAAGCTCGCCGTCGCCGTCCCCCCGGTCGGAATCGTCACGGAGGCAGGGTTGTCGCCGTCCACCGCGCAGTTCGGCGCAATGTCCGTGAGCTCGACCGGTTGCACGCCGGCCGGCAGGTCGTCGAACGTGGCGCTGCCGTTCACCTCGACGGTGCCCTGACTGGCCCCGCCCACGAGGACCTGGAAACCGTCCGGGTCGAAGTTGTTCACGACCGTGGTGCTCACCTCGACGCTCCCGATCGGCAAAGCCTCGCACACGACGTCGAAGGCGACCTGCGCAGTGACGTCCTTGGCCACGGTGGCGGTCGCAGGGTTGCTGCCGTTGGCCGAGCAATTGTCGGCGAGCCCGGCGAGTGTGACCTGGTGCGCGCCCACCTCGACGTCGCTGAACGTCGTAACCCCGTTGAGGCCGATCGACCGGTCGGCGGCACCATCCAGCGTGACCGAGTAGCCGTCGGGATCGAGATCGGCACCCGAGGTCGCGGTACTGACCTGGATATCTCCTACGTCGGGCTCGGGATTCGGGCCCGGGTCCGTCGGGCCGTTGTCGTCTCCGCCGCACGCGAGGGCCAAAAAGAGCAGTCCCGGAAGGGCGTACATGGCGCGTCGCATCGTGACCTCCAATCAGGGGCTCCAGGAGGGAAAGAAATTGGCGAATCCGTCGCTCGTCAGGTTCACCGGATTCGAGCCGTCGGCACCCATCACCCAGATGTCCAGGCTGCCGTCCCGGTCCGAAATGAACGCGATCTGCGACCCGTCCTGCGACCACGCCGCGGAGCTGTCGAAGCCCGGGTCGTTCGTGAGATTCGTGATTCCGCTGCCATCCACGTTGATCACGTAGATCTCCCTGTCACCGTCCCGGAACGTGTCGAACGCGATCCTCGTCCCATCGGGCGACCACGCGGGCCAATCGTCGTCCGCCGGGTCGACCGTGAGCGGCTGCGGGTCGGTCCCGTCCGCGTTCATGATCCAGATGTCGTAGTCGCCCGCGCGGTTCGTTTCCCACGCGATCCGGGTCCCGTCCGGAGACCAGGTCATATTGGCGTCGTCGGCCGGGTCGTTCGTGAGACGCCGGACGTTCGACCCGTCCGCGTTCATCACGTAGACCTCGTCATTGAGCGGATCGTCCCGGGTCGAGAAGAAGGCGATCTGTTGACCGTCCGGTGACCAGGCCGGGCGCCAGCCGTCGAACGCAGGATCGTTCGTGAGATTGGTGAGACCGGTCCCGTCCACGTTGATCACGTAGATCTCCCAGTCGTCCCCGCTCGCCGGATCGGCGAGCGAGAAGGCGACCCTGCGCCCGTCGGGCGACAACGCCGGCCCCGTGGCCTGACCGCCCCCGATCCGGTCCGTGATCTGGAACAGGTCCGAGCCGTCCGTCTTCATGGTCCAGACTTCCTTTAACAAGGAACGGCTCGACTCGAATACGATCTCTCCTTGGAGCTGCGGTGGCACGGTGACGAATGAACTGCTGAACCGGCTCTCGAGTGTGTCGCCCACCAGGTCCGCGATCTCGGGCTCGAGCACGATGGTGTGCTCGATGCCGGGCTCGAGCGGCGCCTCGGGAACGATCCGCACGCCGAGGCGATCTGCCGTGGGCTCGAGCGTGGCTGGCACCGGCTGGCCGGCACGCTCCAGGCGGGTCGTCGTCGGCGTCAGGGTACCTCCGTCCACCGGCTCGCTGAACACCACGATGATTACCGAGTTGAGCGGCACGCGGGTCTTCCCGCGTGGCGGATCCGTTCTCACGATGATGGGCGGCTTTCGCTCGGGGACCTCTCGCGCATAGAGCTCGAGGATGATCCCGCGGCGATAGGTCGCGATAACGAGCGTGTCGCCGATCGTGGCCGGGATCGGAAGCGGATCCAGCCCGCCGTTCGACATGGGAGCCCCGACGGCCAGATCCCGAGTCCGGTTGTACACGTCCGCCGAGTCCGCCTCGGGCTGGGAGCCCGGCGGGAACGACACGTAGCTCACCTCTTCGGCCGAGTTCGAAAAGAGCCCGGCCTGATAGCTTGCTCCAGAACCGATCGCCAAGAGGGCCGAATCCGCCAGCAGAATCGGCTCCGACACGACCACGCCCGACTCGTCGTCCGGCGGAGGATTCAACGGGGGACCGCTCGGTCCCGTCGGATCGCCCGAGTCACCGCCGCAGCTGAGTCCGGCGACGACGAATCCCGTAATCGCCAGCCACGGCAGGAGACCGGTGGATTCCATTCTCGCGGTCCTCATAGAGAGCCTCTCGCTTCTCCGACCAGCGAAAAGCCGGCCCAGTAGAACGGGTGTGCCTTGTCAGGATCATCGATCAGTGCTCGCTGGGCGGCGGCGAGCGCGTCGGGTAGCGCGACTCCATCCCCGAGCTCGCGGTAGAACTTCTCCATCAGGGTGGCGGTGGCGAGGTCTTCGACCCGCCACAGCGATGCCACGACGTTGTCGGCGCCGGCGCTGAGGAATGCCCGGGTAAGGCTCACCCAGTCATCCCCGGCCGGTGCGTTGGTCTGGCTCCCCGCTCCGAGGCCGGTCTCGCACGCGCTCAGGACCACGAGCCGGGCGTCGAGCTCCAGCTCGTACACCTCGTGCACCTCGAGCCGGGCGTCTCCGGTCCCGCCGGGAGCCAGGTCTGAATCGCCCGCCGCTTGCCGGAACGCTTGTTCCGTGGCCTCTCGACCGACGAGCACGGTCGGGTCCTGGCCAAGGAGACTCGTGATCGCCCGCACTTCGTACTCGGAACCGGGCAGGTCCCCGGATCTCGGGGCCAGGGCCAGCAGTCCGTCGCCTCCCCTGGCTCCGGAACGGTCGTTGAGGCGAAGCCATACCGAGGCGGAGGGCGCGTAGGCGATCGCCAGTTCCTCGACCAGAAACGACACCCGATCCCGGTCTCTGATCAGCGCCTGGAAGGGGAGGTAATGGAGCTCCGCGTGGGGAGCGACAACGAGCCGAGTCTTATTGTCGAGCCAGCCCGCGTTCTCGATCGGTCCCACGAGCGCGGCGTACAGCCGCCTCAGGGGCGCCGCCCAGAGGTCCGCGTCGGAACCGGTCCGCTCGCGCTCGATCGCCCCGCGGGCGAAGAACACCAGGTCCGCCAGCTGCTCGCGGCCGATGTCCAGCGTCAGCACGTCCGACGCGTCCGAATTGATGACCACGGCCACGGTGGATGTCTCCCCGACGAGGTACTCCACGAAGATTTCGTCGGCTGCCAGTCGGGCTGCGACCTGATCCAGGCCCGGCGTGTCCGGCGCGACGAGATCCGCGTAGCCCGAGTCGACCTGGCGGATCAGGTCCAGCACCTGGCCGTACTCCTCCTGGGTCCGGCGCAACTCGGATTCCAGGTCGGCAGCGGACGGGGCCACGGGCGGCTCCCGGAGGGATGGCGGCAGGTCCGCCGTCGCATACAGCCGAGCGGCGATTTCCCGCATGCGGCGTCTGAGATCCTGCTCCCGCGTCTGGAGCTCGGAAGGATCATCGACGGGCTGTCCGATTCGTCCGCCGGCCAGCGTCGCCAGCGTCCGGCCGGCCCTCATTCTCTCGCTCGTATCGAAGGCAGCTATCACGTCGCCCCGCTTCGCCTGCATGGAGGCGAGCCGCGTGTAGACCTGCCACTTGTCGAGCAGGAACGATCCGCGTCGGTGAAAGGCAGCCCCGGCCGCCCCACTCTCGATGGCCGCGACGGCGAGTTCGAGCTCCCGCTCGGCGGTTGCCGGTCGGCCCCGAGCGGCCAGAACCTCCGCGCGGCCGGCATGAAGCCTCCACGACACCTCGGGCACGTCGCGGTCGCTCAGGACTGCCAGCGCGCGGCGATACAGGGAATCGGCCCTGGTGAGCATGCCGGCCCGCATCTCCACGTCCGCCTGCATCCCGACCAGCGCGGCGGTCGTCACCGGATC
>JARRPS010000270.1:0-6236 GCA_037382625.1 Gemmatimonadota bacterium
CGCAGTCTCAACAGGCGGTCGGGCTCGAATGCCTCCACCCGCCAGAAGTCGAGTGCTTCGCCGGGCCGCAGGTCCTCCGGATCGCGACGTCCCCGCCGAAGTCCGGGCCCACCGACTATTCGATCGAGGAACCCCCGAATGCGCCAGAGCGGATTTCCGTAGTACCAACCGACATCGCCCCCGATTCGCCGGACCGGCGCGAAGGCGTCGGCTGCAGAGCAGGGCACGTCGCGGGTCTTCGTGTCGACGATACGACGACCATACTTTCTGCCCCGGTCGCGGTCCCCGCTCTCGCCGTTCCCTCCGTTTCCCGAGCCGGCGCCGCCGGAGGTGCCGGCGTCCGACCAGCGGGACGTGGCGAACGCATTCTGTTCGTTCGCGAGTGCTCGTGCGATCGCGTCCGCGATGCCACGGGGCTCGACGTTCAGCTCCCGGGCCGAGGGGTCGGTGACGACCGTAGGGTTCTTCACGCCCTCGATCAGCTTGCGGCCGACCTTCGCATACAGGGGCGTGACCAGACCCAGCCAGAGGCTGGACAACCACGGGGTGAGCATGGGAACGGGGATCATCCATCGCTTCAGACCCCGGGCCCGCGCGTACTCGCGCATGATGTCGCCGTAACTCACGACGTCCGCGCCGCCGATCTCGAACACCCGGTTGCCGTCCAGCGGCGCCGTGCGCGAGGCGTCGAGGTAAGCCACCACGTCTTCGATCGCGATCGGCTGAGCTTCGACACGGACCCAGCTCGGGGTGATCATCACCGGAAGCTTCTCGACCAGCGAGCGAATCATCTCGAAGGAGAGACTCCCCGAGCCGATGATGATCGATGCCCGCAGCTCGACCGTCGGAACGCCCGAGTTCCGGAGTATCCGTCCAACTTCCTGGCGGCTGCGCAAGTGCGCAGAGAGATCGTCTCCGGAGCCGAGACCTCCGAGGTAGATGATCCGCTTCACCCCGGCTGCTCTCGCGGCCTCGCCGAAGTTCTCCGCGGCCTTCCGCTCGAGGGCCTCGAAGTCTCCTTCGTCGCCCATCGAATGGATCATGTAGTAGGCCGTCTTCACACCCTCCATCGGTCCGCGGAGACTGTCTGCATCCAGAACGTCGCCCCGCACGACTTCGGTGGTGTCGGCGACGCGGGACGCGAGCGCATCCGGCCGCCGGGCCAGACAGCGCAGGGGCACGCCTTCGAGCTCGAGCTCCTGCAGCAGTCGTCCTCCGACGTAGCCGGTCGCGCCAGTGAGCAGGACGAGACCCTCGGAGGCGGCTGGCTTCGATTCCATCATGACATTGTCTCCACTCTGTTCAACCACGGGGCATCGTCCGGGCGGTACCAAGGCCCCCGTCGACCCCTACCACCTGGCCCGTAACCCAGCTCTGCGCCGGGTCGAGCAGCCAGACGATCGCCGACGCGACGTCTGCCGGCTCGCCGAACCGTCCCAGAACATGCAGCGAACGCGATGCCTCGGCCGCCTTCTCGTTGCTCGTAATCCGCTCCGTGAGCGGAGTGCGGACGAGGCCGGGCGCGACGGCATTGAACCGTATGCCCTGAGCGCCGTAGGTCGCGGCGGCCGAGCGAACGAGACCCTCGACACCTCCCTTGGCCGCGGCGATCGCTTCGTGGTTCGGCAGGCCGCTGCGAACGGCGGCCGTACTGACGAGAACCACCGAGCCTCCCGCACCGAGGTGCTTTCCCCCCGTGCGGACGGCGGCGAAGGCCGTGTCCAGATTCTGCGCGACGGTCTCGCGCCAGGCGGCCGCGGAGGTCATGTGAGCCGGGCGGAGCAAGACGGACCCGACGCAGTTGACGATTCCGTCGAGGCGCCCCCACGTGGAAACAGCCCGCTCGGCCGCCTGCTCGACCGCCTCGAAATCGGACGCATCGGCCACCAGAACCTCGGCTCCCGTCTCGGCGGCCAGTGCGGCCAGCCGTTCTTCGCCCCGGGCGACGGCGAGTACGTTGGAACCCGCGGCCCGCAACTGCCGGACGACTTCCGCTCCAATCCCGCCCGTGCCTCCGAGGATCAGAATGTTGCGTGGTTCGGGTGCGCTTCGCTCTTCCATCTCTCCCGGCTCTCTTCTCTCGCTATGAATACCGTGGAGGACCAGCCTGCGACTCTGCAGGGCTGCCCTGCCAAAAAAACGGGGTGGGGAGCGCAACTCGAGCTCCCCACCCCGGAACCAATTCGACCACTCCGCCGTCAGTCGCTCGGCAGAATAACCGAGTCGATCACGTGGATCACGCCATTGCTGGCCTCGACGTCAGCCTTGATCACCTGCGCGCCATCGACATAGACCTTACCATCCTTGACGGAGATCTTCGCCTTCTGGCCCTGCAGCGTCTTCGCGGACGTGAGCTTCACGACCTGGTCGGAGGTGACTTTGCCCTCGACGACGTGATAGAGGAGGATCGACTTCAACTGCTCCTTGTTCTCCGGCTTCAGGAGTGACTCCACCGTGCCCGCGGGCAGCTTGGCGAACGCATCATCCGTCGGAGCGAAAACCGTAAGCGGGCCCTCACCCTCGAGCGCACTCACGAGACCGGCGGCCTTCGCCGCGGCGAGGAGCGTACCGAACGATCCCGCCTTGGACGCCACCTGGACGATGTTGTCAGGCGCCATCTCGGCATGGGCGTCCGCCGTGGAAGAGTAGTTGGCCATCTGCGCCTCAGCCGGTACGGCTACGAGCGCCACGGCGAAAAAGGTTGCGACGAGCTTCTTGATCGTGCTTTTCATGACTTCACTCCTTGAATTGTCTCGTTCTTGACCGTGCACCTGCAACTTCCATCTCGTCCGACGGGTCCTGCGATCTATTCAGACCGCCCGACTTGGGCGCTGAGTCATTCGAACGAAGAGGAGTATACATCTGGAGCCGATGGTTGTCAAGTATTTGTCCAGATAATAAAATTAGACATAAAATTGACAAACCGAATCGAGTCGAGCCGCATCTTCGAGAGGAGTTCCCAATGACTTCGTCCCGCCCCGCAACGCCCCGATTCATGCTCGCGACCGAGTCGGGTGGCGGTCATGGTAGCGACCGAGTGCCGGAAGAGAGGGTGCGCCCGCTGAATACCGGCGAGGTCAACCGAAACGGTCAGTACGTCCTCTACTGGATGACCAGCTTCCGACGCACACGCAGCAACTTCGCCTTGCAGAGGGCTGTGGAGCGGGCCGTAGAGATGGGAAAGGGACTGCTCATTCTCGAAGCTCTGCGCTCGGACTACCGGTGGGCCAGCGACCGCTTCCACCGCTTCATCATCGAAGGAATGGCCGACAATTCGTCGGCCCTGGCCGGCCGACAGGGAGTCACCTATCTGCCATACGTGGAGGGGTCGATCGGGGAAGGTCGCGGCCTGCTCGGCGCACTGGCGGACCACGCCTCCCTCGTCGTCACCGACGACTATCCGAACTTCTTCATCCGTCGCTATCTGCAGAAGGGCCTTCCGAGGTTTCTGGAAAGCGTGCCGCTCGACGACCCGCTCGCGAATCTGTCCGGCGTCGCTGCACCCGAGATTCCCCCCGGCCTTCTCGATCGATGGCCACAGGCAGATCTGACCGGAGGCGGGGCGGAACTCGATCTATCGCAACTGCCGATCGATCATTCGATCGGCGCGACCAGCCGCACGGGCGGACCATCGGCGGCGGAGGCGCAGCTCGAGACCTTTCTGCAGGGGCGTCTGTCACGCTATGCCGACGAGCGGAATCAGCCCGAGGAAGAGGTGGCCAGCGGACTGTCACCCTGGCTGCACTTCGGGCACATCTCCACCCACACCATCCTTCAGCGTCTCGCGGAGCACGAGGACTGGAAGCCGGACTTCGAAGGGCGGCCGACGGACGGCAAGCGATCCGGGTGGTGGGGCATGAGCGGGCCCGCCGAGGCATTTCTCGACGAACTGGTCACCTGGCGGGAGCTCGGTTACAACATGGCCGCGAACCAGCCTGACTACCGGGAATATGACTCGCTTCCCGAGTGGGCCCGCGAAACGCTCGCAGAACATGTCGACGACCCGCGCCCGCACACCTATTCCCTCGAGGAGTTCGCGGCCGCCGAGACGCACGACGAGTTGTGGAATGCGGCCCAGCGCCAGCTGGTTCGCGAGGGCGTGATTCACAATTACCTGCGGATGCTCTGGGGGAAGAAGATCCTCGAGTGGACCTGGACGCCGCACGAGGCCGCCGACGTGATGATCGAGCTGAACAATCGCTACGCGCTCGACGGCCGCGACCCGAACTCCTACTCGGGAATCTACTGGTGCCTGGGGCGATACGATCGTCCGTGGGGACCGGAGCGGCCGATCTTCGGAAAGATCCGCTACATGACCTCGAAGAACACGGCGCGGAAGGTGAGGGTGGGGGAGTACCTGGAGCGGTACTCGGAGTGAGGGTCGTCAAGGTTTGACCTCGGGGCTTGGATCGCGCATATTCAGGTAACCCCCCATAGCTCCTGATGCTTGCGGCCCCGACGTGAAGTTCTCCCTGGGAACAAGGGACGCACGTTGGTCAACATCGAGTCCGCCCTCCGTTCGGCTCTCGAAGGCCGGTACGTTCTCGAAAGCGAAGTCGGCAGGGGCGGAATGTCGGTCGTCTTCCGTGCCCGCGACCTTAAGCATCACCGTAAGGTGGCGATCAAGGTACTCCGTCCTGAGCTGTCGGAGCAGATCGGTGCGGAGAGATTCCAGCGCGAGATCGAGGTCGTGGCAGGCCTCACGCATCCCCACATCCTCCCATTGCACGATTCCGGCGACATCGAGGGTCTCCTCTACTACGTGATGCCCTTCGTGGAGGGCGGCTCCCTCCGGGATCGGATCGCCACCGAAGGGGCACTTTCCGAGGCCGCCGCTCTCCGGATCGCGGGCGAGGTCGCCGACGCCCTCGACCACGCGCACGCGCACGGCGTGATTCACCGGGACGTCAAACCGGGCAATATCCTGCTCTCCGGAGACCATGCGCTTCTCGCCGACTTCGGTGTGGCGCACCTCGCTTCGGGGGTCGAGGAGACTCTCACAGAGGCCGGCCTCGCGCTGGGGACGCCTGCCTACCTGAGTCCCGAGCAGGCGAGCGGAGACGGGGAAGTGGATGGGCGCTCCGATCTATACTCGCTCGGTTGCGTCTTGTACGAGGCGCTGACCGGTTCGCCGCCCTTCGAGGGCGAGGGGGTCCGGGCCGTACTCATTCACCAGATTCTGGATACCCCCCCTTCCGTCCGGTCCCTGAACGAGAGTGTATCGAGCGGGGCCGCGGCGATCGTCAAGGCCGCCTTGCGAAAGAACCCGGACGAGCGTTTTCAGTCCGGAGAGGCGATGGCGGATGCGCTGCATACGGCCGCCGGGGGGCTGCGAGGGCTCGTAGCCCTGATGTTTCGCCGAGTGGGCATTCCCCGCCGGCATACAAGTCGCGCGGCGATCGCGGCGGCAGCGATTCTCGCCGCGACAGCCGTTTCCCTCCTCTTTCTGGCCCGGGACCGGCTGAAGCGTCCCGAGCCGAACCTGACTCGCACGACGATCCGATACGTCGTCGTCGACTACGCCGCCACGGACGCCACGGACGCCGAGATCGCGCTCTCGATGCGGGCCGCCAGACACCTTCGGGACCTTCTCGACGGCTGGCGCTCCGTCAGCATCGTTCCGGAAGCGGCGATGGAAGGTCCGAAGGCCGATCTGTTCACGGCGGGTGTCACGCCGTCCTCGTATGCCCTGGGGGCCAGCCTGGCCGAGCGATTCGACGCCGATTTCCGGGTGCAGGTCCAGGCGACCGGGCAGGGCGTGTTGGGCGCTGCGCAGCCGACGGCAGTCCACGCGGCGCAAGTAGTCCGTATCACGGCCACGCTTTTTCGAGAGTCGGAGGACCGGCAGTGGGAGACGTTCGCACGGGAAGGGCCGGTGGACAGCCTCAGACCGATCATGACCACGATCGCGATGCAGATCCTCGATCTGCCGGGAAGAACGGAAGACTGGGATCTGCTGCGAGCGCGGTCCTCCGACCACAGAGCCGTCGCAGCGTTCGACTCGGCGAGGACGGCGCTGTGGTCCTGGCGGCTCGCCGAAGCTCACCGACTGCTCGAAGCGGCGATCGCGCGGGATTCGACCTTCGCGCTCGCGCACCACCTTCTCGCCGAGACCATGTACTGGGAGATGTCCCAGGATGACGAGCGGCTATTCGAACTGGGCGGCAAGATCGACTACCGGTTGCGCCTGGCCGATCTCTTCGGTGACGGCAGGCTACGCCCGGGAGAGCGCCAGT
>JARRPS010000271.1:0-5720 GCA_037382625.1 Gemmatimonadota bacterium
CACCGCAGTCCACCGGGCGCTGCCGGTCTCCTTGTAGATCGTGTACAGCGTTGTCGAACAGGGATTGTGCAGCAGGCTGAACAGCATGACGTTGACGCCCGTCAGTGTCGTCCAGCCGGCCGCACGCAGAAGGGCCCCGATATCCCCCGATGACTCGAGCTCGAACATCACGCCCGGTCCGGCGCCGACGTCCGTCGCTCCCAGCACCAGCACCGTTAGCATCAGGATCGTCGGGATGACGATCTCGTTGGCCGGGATCGCCACGATGTAGGCCAGCAGGATCACCCCGTTGAGACCGAGCAGCAGACCGAACGGGTCGGACCAGGCGATGAAGTGCTCGGCGAGACTCACCCCACCGACGCGCACGTTCGCCACGATCCAGATGACCGCGCCCGCCGGTGCCGCGAACACGATTGCCCGCCATAGCACGATCAGGGTGCGATCGACGAGTGATGTATAGAGAGTCTGGAGGAGTCGCGGCGGTCGATACGGGGGGAGCTCGAGACTGAAGGCCGTCGCCTCGCCGCGCAGCATCGTCCGTGACAGCAGCCACGACACGCCGAACATCAGGGCGATTCCCAGCAGCGCCACGCCGACGACGGCCAGGGCCGAGATCGCCCCGGCGAGATGCGCCGGAACCAGAGCTCCAATGAAGATCGCGGCCAGCAGGATCTGGGTGGGCCAGCGGCCGTTGCACAGAGAGAAGTTGTTCGTGATGATCGCGATCAGCCGCTCCCGCGGGCTGTCGATCACCCGGGTCGCGACGACGCCGGCGGCATTGCAGCCGAACCCCATGCACATCGTCAGCGCCTGCTTTCCGTGCGCTCCCACCCTGCGAAAGGTGCTGTCGAGGTTGAAGGCCACCCGGGGCAGATAGCCGAAGTCCTCGAGCAGGGTGAAGAGCGGAAAGAAGATCGCCATGGGAGGCAGCATCACGCTGACGACCCACGCCGTCGCGAGATATACTCCATCGAAGAGCAGTCCGCTCAGCCAGGCGGGCATCGCTACTGCCGAACCGAACTGGACGAGCGCCGGATGGACTGTGTCGATCAGCAACAGCGCGAGAATCCGGGACGGAACGTTGGCCCCGGCGATCGTGATCCAGAAGACCAGCGCAAGCAGCACGAGCATCAGCGGGAATCCGAGCCAGCGGTTCGTGAGAACGCGGTCGAGAGCGCGATCGAGGTCGAATTTCGCCTTCCGCACGCCGGTCGCCGAGGCGGCGCCGGCGATCTCCTGCGCTGCCCCGTAATAGCGCCCCATGAGCCCGTCGTGAAACTCAGGGCGCAGCGACCAGCGCAGCTCCAAGGCCCTCTGGAGCACCGGCTCACCGGGCGATGCGACCTCCACCGGCCCGGACTCCAGCGCCAGAGCGCCCCTCGTTTCGAGGCCGGTCTCCATCTTCGAGCTCCCCGCCGGAAATCGATCCGCCCCGGGACTTCCGATCGAGCCCTCGCGGACGGCCTCCTCCACCCGTTCGTCCTTGTTGAGGAGTCGCAGCGCCACCCACCGCGGGTTCGCGAGTTCCGGATACACGTCTCGAAGTTCGGGCACGAGCCCGGAAACCGCTTCCTCGACGTCTTCCGGGTACTCACGAATCCGGTATGGCCGGGTTTCCGTATCGCCTGTCGCCATCAAGTACACGGCCTCACGGAGTTCCCGCATCCCTTCTCCTGATCGCGCCACGGTCTGAATGACGGGGACGCCGAGCAGGTCGGACAGCTTCCGTTCGTCGATGGCGATACCGTGCCGCCGCGCCTCGTCGAGGAGGTTCAGACAGACGACGACCCGGTCGGTGATCTCGAGAACCTGCAGGGCGAGGTTCAGGTTGCGCTCGAGCCGAGTCGCGTCGATCACGACCACCGTCACATCGGGCAAGCCGAACAGAATGAAGTCCCGGGCCACTTCTTCATCCGGGCTCCCCGCCTGCAGCGAGTAGGTGCCGGGCAGGTCGACCACCTTGAACCGCTGGTCGCGATACGAGTAGGTCCCCTCGGCACGCGCGACCGTCTTGCCCGGCCAGTTGCCCGTGTGCTGCCGGAGTCCCGTGAATTCGTTGAAGACGGTGCTCTTACCGGTGTTGGGATTCCCGGCGAGCGCCACCAGGTAGTCGAAACGCCCCGTGCCCAGGCCGAGCTGGACCAGTGCCTCATCGCGGCCGGTGGCACACCCGTGACAGGGAGCGACTGCGGTCCGCGCCATCAGATCTTGGGCCCCGCCGATTCATCTACCGCACCCGAATTCGCCGTCTCAAAACCGGTCGTCGATCGGATGATACGCACATTCTCAGCCTCACCTCGTCGGAGCGCGATCAGCGCACCGCGGATCCGGTATGCCACGGGATCGCCCGAAGCACTGGCGAATTCGGCCCGGATCGTCGTGCCTTCGACGACTCCGAGATCGAGAAGACGGACGGCCGCTTTCCCCGGTCCGCAGGTCCGCGAGAGACTCGCTCGCGGGTTCGGGCGCTTCGACGAGCGGCTCGACCGTGATTCGGCTGGCGGCGGCCGGTGAAAGGCTCATCTCGCGCCCGTCCGCCTCGAATTGCACGGCATCCCGGGAGTAGTCGAGCAGTCGGATTCGCGTACCGGGACCGATCCCGGCCGAAACGAGCTCCCGAAACAGCTCGGGCGGCTCGTCCTCCAGGTGCGTCACCCTCCCGATCTCCCCTTCGTCGAGCGAAGCGAGGGGCCGCCCCGTGGGCGGCGGCACCATGCCGGCCGCGGTCGGAATCGGGTCGCCGTGAGGATCGTAAAGAGGATGGCCGAGCCTCGCGGCCAGGTCCTCCGCTTCTTCCTCGGAGGTCTGGTGCTCGAGCCGATCGGCCTCGGCGTGCCAGTCGGTCGGATCGATACCGGTTCTATCCGCGAGATATCTTTCCCACAGCCGGTGCGATCGAAGGACGCGGAGGGCATACCCTCGCCCCTCCCGGGTCAGAACCGGCTGAAGCTCCTCCATTCGGACGAAGCCTAGTTTCTCGAGCTTCGCCAGCAGACGAAGCGCGGCGCCCCGGGATATGGCCAGGACGCCGGCCAGGCTCTCTTCCGTGGCCCGCGATCCAGCGTACTCGCAGTTGTACAGGTGCTTCAGCGTGTCCTCGAGCAGAACCCGCTCTTCCACCTTCCGGTATCGGGATACCCGCGCTGCCAGTCCCCTGCCGGGCCAGAACAGCGCCGCCAGGAGGGCGCAACCGCAAAAGAAGAGGAGCAGGCTGAGAACAGGACTCAAGAGACTCGACCTTCCGCCAATATCCCTGCGATCCGTGCGACACGGTGCCCGGACACGACGTGGTGCGCATCGGTCGGGGCAGCCGACAATTTAGGATCATCTAAATTACGGTCCGTGCCGGCGGTCGCGAAAGCCCCGGGCAGACTCGCTGCCCGGGGCCGGTCGCGTTCATTCTTCGAGGGGTGGCGCGATCCGATCGATCGCTCCGGCCAGCTCGTCGTAGGCGGTGGGATCCACCTCGCGGAAAGGCGCCGCGACATAGCGGATCACTCCCTCACCATCCACTACGAACAGGGTCCGGTTGTCGGTCGCTCCCCCGCCAGGAAGCGAACGCCAGGCGCCGTAGGTCTTTCCGACCACCGCCCCGGCGTCACTTCCGAAAAGGAAGGGGAAGTCGGCGTCCTTCGCCCACGACGCGAGCCCGTCCACGTCGTCGGTGCTGATCGCGATCAGGACGATGTCACGCCCGCCGCGAAAGATCCGTGCGTACTGATCCCGGTACGCTTCCATTTGAACCGTTCACCCGGGGGTCCTGGCCCGGTAGAAGAAGGACAGCACGACCGTTTCCCCGCGGTAGTCGCTGAGGCGGATCGGATCCTCGAGGATTCCGTACCGCGTCGCTCCGGGGATCTCGAAGTCGGGGGCCACCTCCCCGACCCGCAACGGCTCGGCGTTCTGGCCGAGGCAGGCCGAAGGCGCGATCGCCAGCGCAAGGACGGCGGTCGCAATCGAAAATCGGTGTCTGATCATGGCGAGTCCCAATGAGAGGTTGCCCTTTCGTCCAACTCGTCGAGGAACCGACGTTGCGGATATACTGTATGCGTGAGCGGCAACCTGCAATCAAACGGAGCGTAGTGGGCACATGGGATTCTATCTGATCGGCGGCATCGCATTCATCGCTTCCATGCTCGTGCAATGGAGGCTCAAGTCGGCCTACGCCATGTGGGGGAAAGTGAGGAACTCCCGCAATTTCACGGGGGCCGAGGTGGCGGAGCACATCCTTCGCTCCAACGGCATCCGCGATGTGAAAGTCGAGCCGATCGCCGGCACCCTCACGGACCACTACGATCCCCGCAGCAAGCGTGTCCGTCTTTCCGAAGGCAATTTCGCCGGTACTTCCGTGGCCGCTCTTGGCGTCGCGGCGCACGAGGTCGGCCACGCGATGCAGGATGCGCAGGGATACATGCCGATGAAGATCCGCGCCGGACTGGTGCCGGTCGCCAGTCTGGGAACGAGCATGGGCCCGTATCTCGCCTTCGGGGGCATGATGCTCGGAATGACCGGTATGGTAACTCTCGGAATCGCGCTCTTCGCGGGCGCGGTTCTCTTCCAGTTCGTCACGCTGCCCGTCGAGTTCGATGCCAGCCGGCGGGCGATCACGCAGCTCGACTCCCTCGGCATCGTCGATCCGCGAGAGAAGGCGGGGGCGACGCGGGTGCTGAGGGCGGCGGGACTGACCTACGTGGCGGCCGCCGCGACCAGCTTCACCTACCTTCTCTACTTCATCCTGGCGAGCCGCGACTGAAGCGAGCGGGACCGTCCCGGACGCGGCGCGCTCCCCGACCGGCGTTTCTCGCTACGTGCAGGTGGCCTCGGGATCGAACGCGAACGGGGTGCCGACGACGAACGGGAGGTACCGGATTTTCGGCGCCTCTTCTCAGTCGGGCAGAGATTCTCCGTTCGCGTCGAGCTGATCGATCAGGAAGAAGAGTCCCCAGCGGTCGGCCGGGGTGTCGGCCCGGACGTCAAAATCGTCCCCGAGATCTGTCTCGACGTACGTAAAAGGCGTCCCATCGATCAGGAACGTCGAGTCACCCTCGAACGTCAGCACGAAGTTCGTCCAGCGCTGGGCCGAGGCGTAGGGCCGCGATCGGGCGGCGGACGGATCCGAGATGTCGAGCTCGAAGACCAGGCCGCGGATCGTGCTGTCGGGGTCCACGGTCACCGTGGCCGTGCTCATCAGGACTCGTCCGTCATCACGAACGGTATACCAGTCGCTCTTCCCATCGGTGTACCAGCCCCGCTGCCAGGGAAACCCGTCCGGCCCTGTCGGACGTTCGGCAGGAGCTTCGGCCACATCGAGAGGGGCCACGGGGGGCTCTCGCAGCGGCTCGGCCTCGGTTTGCGGCGGTTCAACCTGCGTTTGCAGCCGTTCTGATTCGGGCGGGTCCGGGGGCGTGTCCGCCACGTCTCGAGAGGAGTCGACGGGCCCGCACCCCACAGCTGTCGCCAACGCCAACACCAGCAGCCGGGCCTTCATCGGCTGGGACCGAAGCTGACCTCTGAGCCCTCGAAGGGGGCCGCGAGCCGCTCGACGTCGATCGTTCCCGGAGCGACCGCTCGCACCCTGGCGACGATTCTTGTCACCGCTCTTCTCGACATTTGCACTCCTCGTAGAGATAGTCCCGGGTCAGCGGCACGGCGTCCTGCCTTCGAGCCAGCTGAATCTGGAACACCACGTGACCCATGTTGTGAAAGGCGTGCTCACTCGC
>JARRPS010000272.1:0-3362 GCA_037382625.1 Gemmatimonadota bacterium
GACTTCAGCGCCCATGCCTCGGCGAGCGTGCTGTCCCTGGCGATCGCCTGGTCGGCGAAGCGATCCGCGGTCCGGATGGTCGGTTCGGCGTAGCCCTCCCGGATGTATTCCATTCCCCTGCGATACGCCTCGTAGGCCTCGAGGTCCTGCGTCGGTACCCGAGCCAGGCTCTCACGCTGGTCCGCCGTAAGCTGCGCTTCCAGCTCGTCGGCAATCTTCGTCGCGATCTCGGTCTGGATCGCGAAGATCCCGGCGACGGTCAGCTCTCCCGTGTACTGCTCGGCCCACAGGTGTCCCTCGGACTCGGCATCGATCAACTGGACGTTCAGGCGGAACTGGTCTCCCGCTCGCTGCACTCCTCCTTCGAGGACATATCCGACACCCAGCTCCTCGCCGATCTCCGGAATGCTCTTCGGCGAGTCGCGGTACTCCTGGACGGAGGTCCGGGAGATCACCTTCAGTGATCCGATTTTCGAGAGCTGGGTGAGCAGGTCGTCGTGGAGGCCGTCGGTGAACGGGAGCGTTTCCGGATCCCGGCTCATGTTGTCGAAGGGCAGGACGGCGATCGAAGGCGACCCGTCGGTCGCGGACTCGGCGGTCTCCACGCCGGCTTCCGCCGCCGGAGCCGCCGGGTCCTCTCCCGCTGGAGTGACCGAGGTCGTCGGCCGGCTCGAGAGCGCCAGCCAGCCTCCGACGACCAGTGCGACGACCCCCGCGAGGGCGAGCAGCCCCGAAGGCCAGCGACTCGCCGCCGGCTGTGAGAGGATCGCCTCGAGCTCTCCCGTCGTTGCGGCGTCCGTACGCTGCAGACCGGACGGAGTGCTGTCGAAGGCCCAGGCGAGAACGAGGGCGATCGGAAATCCGAGGATCGAGAGCAGCGCGATGCCCGTCGTGAAACTCTCGGGCAGGTGCAGCGCCGGGACGAGGATGTCGGCGACCTGCAGGACGACGAACGCCACCGCGCCGTACACGGCGGCGACGCGGAAGACCTTCCGCCGCTTGAGTTCGGCGAAGAACCGCTGGTACCCGGAAGCCTCAGGCATGGCCGGGAAGATCGGTGCCGAAGGTCCTCGGGAAAAGGTCGCTCGCCCGGCGGCTCCGCCTCGGCGAGCGTGTCACCCGCGCTCCGCGACGATCTGTTCCAGTCGCTCGCGCGCCGCGGTCACCCGGGGCTGCAGTAGCGGGTCCGCCTCCTCCCACAACTCCACGAAGCGTGCGTAGTAAAGCGCCGCATTCTTGGCATCCCCTGCCTCGTCGTACAATTGGCCGAGCCGCTCGAGCGAATGTGGCAGGAAGAGCCGGTCCCAGTAGATGCGAATCGGCTCATCGCCGTTGACGTACCGCTCATACGCCACAACCGCAGAGTCCGACTGGCCTGCGCCTTCGTACATGCGGGCCAGGACCATCTCCCCGAGGGCCTGATTCGACTCGGCAATCGCCGCACGCGTGAATCGGATGGCCTGGTCGAAGTCGCCCTCGGCCTCGGCCAGAAGCCCGCGCGTGAATCCGAGCCCTATGCTCGCCCGCCGCAGTTGGGCCGAATCGGCCTCTGACTCGAACCGTCCGAGCAACTCGGCGGCCTCCACCGGCCTCTCGGCCCACGTGAGGATGCGCGAGATCCTCAGGTATGGACGATCCGCGAAGGGAAGCGACTCCAGGGGGGTCTCGGCCAGCGCCCACTCCACCCGCGCAGCCGCCGCGACCGGGTCCCTCAGCGTGAACGCCTCGTATTCGGCCGCGGATAGCTCGGCCTCCAGCATCTCCCCCGGAAGACCTCGCTCACGTGCGATCTCCGCGCTGCGTATCGAGTGCGCGAGAGCCGCCTCGGCGCGTCCGAGGGTGCCCTCCAGCGCCGCCCGGTGGTTGGCGGCGAAGCTCCTCCAGAACAGGCTGCCCTGGTACTCCGCCTCGATCACGGACAGAACCGAGTCGGCAGCCTCGTAGTCTCCCCGCAATTCGGCGAGAAACGTTTCGAAGCGGAGGATGTCGGGGCTGACGCCGAGATATGCGACGGCCCGGTCGAGAACCGCCTCCGCCTCGTCGTACTCCCCGGTCTGCATCAGAGCGGAAGCGAGGTTCGTGTAGGCGAGCGTCCTGGTCGAGTCGATCACCAGTGAGCGGGTCATCATCTCGACCTGTCGCTCCTCGTCGCCGAGGTCACCGTACAGGATCGCGACGTTATTGAGGGCCCAGTTGTCGTTCGGATCCCTCTCGATCAGTTGCTCGTAGGCCGTGATCGCCTTTTCCGTCTCTCCGGTCACGGTCTTGTAGTAAGCGGCCATCGTGAGGTAGCGCTCACGCTCGGTGAGCCGATCCCGGAAGCGATACGCCTGCCGGAGGGCCTCATCCTGCCTGGACCGATCCTCAAGGCGATTCCTGAGCTCGACAGCGAGCTTGCGGTGCGCCATCGCAAAGCTGGAGTCCGCTTCGATCGCCTCTTCGAGGAGGGCGAGGCCCCGGTCGATGTCGCCATTCGTCTCTATGGCGTCGATGGCGTCGGAGTAGAGACGCAACGCGTTCATCGAGCCGGTCGTCACCCGCTCCAGCGGTGGATCCGCCCGCAATGACGTGTACGATTCGCCGATCCGCTCCCGCAGGTGCTTCGAGAGCTGATCGATCGCCGGGATGATCTCATCGACGTCGCCCGCCGTTTCCCGCTCCGAAGCGAGCACGGCTTCTCCGTCGGCCGCGAGGAGTCTGGCAGTGAGGACGTAACCCGAGCCGATCGGGTTGATCTCTCCGGTCACGATAGCCGGAACACCTTCCCTCACCGCGATCTCGCTGGCGAGGTCGGCGGTGATCGGAGTGTCCCGCGGCCGCTCCATTCTGACCAGCGCTTCGGTGACGAACGCGGGCTCCATGACGCGCACTACCGGAGACTGGGATAGATCCACACGAAAAGCCTCGGTGGCGGCGCGTCCCAGCGTCTCATCGCTGGATTCGAACTCGGATACGATGACCGGCGATCGGTCGTCGAGCACGCCACGGGCGACCAGGCTGCCCGCCGGCCCGATTCCGGCCTGGCGCATGATCAGCCACGCGACGGTCAGCGCCGCGAGGAAGAAAAAGGCGAGCGCGCCTCCCCCGAGAGCGTTGCGCCAGCTGAACAGCCGGCGGGTCCCTGAAGAGGCGATGGGCTTGACGTCAGCGACCCCGGTCACGGAGTGCGAGGCCGTTTCCGCGACGGGCGCCTTGTCCTGCTGTTCCTCTCGCGCCGCTCGATCGGAGGCCACCCCTTCCTGCACGAATGCCGTCGCCATCACGATCGGCAGTCCGATGATCAGGAGCACGAGCGCGAACGGCTCCACCCAGTCGGGAAAGCCCACGGAGTCGGCGAGCTGGGCCACGACCTGCAGCGCGAC
>JARRPS010000273.1:0-3339 GCA_037382625.1 Gemmatimonadota bacterium
GCGCGAGCCAGCGAAGCATCAGCGGATAGCCGAGATAGGCGTAGCCGAAAAGCGCCGGCGGGAGCAGGACCAGAATCACGGCAAGGGCGGTCACGTGCCGATCTCCCGGTAGAGAGCGAGATGTGCCTCCATCCAGGGCCCGGGAGCGTATCGGCTGCGGAGTCGCCGACGGGCGTGCTCCGCACGGGCTCGGGCCTCCTCGGGCGCTGTGAAGCTCGCGTCGAGAGCCCGGGCGAGAGCCACGGGATCCTCGGAGGGCGCCAGCAGCGCTTCGGACTCCGTCAGCACATCCGGTACCCCGCCGACCCGGGTCGCGACGATCGGCACTCCGGCCGTCATCGCCTCGAACAGCACCATCGGAGTCCCCTCCGTGCGCGAGCTGACGAGCAGGAGATCGAAGGCCGGAAAGAGGACCGCTGCATTCTCGATCGCGCCGTGCCAGCGCACCCGGTGGGTCAGGTTCAGCTCCTCGGCCCGGGCCTCGAGTTCCGCCCGCAGACGACCCTCGCCGACGAAGTGGAGCTGGATCCCTTCATCGCCGGTTCGCGCGAGCGTTTCGAGGGCCACGTCGGGTCCCTTCTCCGCCGCGAGCCGGCCCGCCCACCCGACGACCCGGGCGTCCGCCTCGATCTCGAGCCGGCGCCGGGCCTGCTCCCGGGTCATCGCTAACGCGTCACCCCGCCACGCGTTCGGAATCAGATGAATCTTCCGGCGGTCGACCCCGCGTCCTTCGATCGCGTCCACCAGGGGATCGGACACGGCGATCACGGCCTCGCTCCGTCTCCAGGCCCCCGCCTGCAGTCGCTCGTAGAGGCGGTTCTTCCAGCCGCCGCCGGTGAAACCATGGGCTGTGGAGACGAATCGACAGGCAGTGCGGCGAAGGGCGATCGAGCCGACGACATCGGTTCGATAACCATGCGAGTGAAGGACGGTTGCTCCCATATCGCGGATCGCCGCTCGGATGGCCCGTGCTTCCTCCCGGTAGGCCCGAGGAGGAAGAACGATGGAGCGCACGGTGACTCCCTGGTCCAGGAGGGAGCGCACGAAGGGGTGCAGGTCGGGGTCCGTCCCCCGGTCCAGCACGGCCATGACCTCGACAACATGGCCTGCCTCGTGGAGGGCTGCCGAGAGATCGGCCACCACGGTCTCCCGACCCCCGTAGGGCCCGGGCGCCGTGATCTGCAGGACTCGTGGGACCTCTGGCGTCACCGGTGCCCGTTGGGTTCGAGAATCGTGTTCAGAATGCGCTGCACGAAATTCGGAAGCCGCGGGAGGCTCTCCCGCAGGACGGAGAGCAGCGGATCCGGGCGGACTCCCACCGGGAATGTACGAAGCCCGACGTAAGTCGCCACGGCGCAGACGAGGATGAGCAGTACGAGGATCGCGAAGTGCGGGAGCCCGATCGCCTCGAAGAGGAGCCGACCGAGGATCGCGGCGAAGCCGACTTCGGCGCCGATCAACAGGCCGGGCAGGTGAGCGCGCCCGAACCGGGACCAGGGGATGTCGAGGCTGCGCAGCGCGAGGCCCGACATCAGGACATACATGACCACGTGCGCGGCCGTCACGGCCACGGCCACCCCCGCCAGCCCCCAGGGAAGGGCGAGAAAACCGAACACCACGATCGCGAGCGCGAAGATCCCGGTGCGCAGGGAGACGGCGTACACCCGACCCACCGCATTGGCCACGTTCGTGCTCAGCGGGTAGCCCGTCGAGAGAATGCCTACGAGGCCGAGGACCTGGAGGGGCACGATGGAGCCCTCCCAGTTGGGTCCCAGCAGCCCGAGGATCATGTGCGGTGCCGCCACCACCACCCCGGCCATCAGGGGCGCCGAGAGGAGCACGGCCAGCTCGGTGCTGCGCAGGTACGCCGAGGCAAGCCGTTTCCTCTCCCGCTGCAGTTCGGCAAAGGCGGGGAAGAGAACGGCGTTCAGCACTTCCCCCAGGTAGTCGGCCGGCATCCGCATCAGCCCGTAAGCCTTCGTGTACAGGCCCAGCGGGCCGTCACCCAGGTAGCGGCCGATCACCAGGTTGTCACCATTCCGGGCGCCGAACTTCAGCACCTCCGACAGTGAAATTCCGGCACCGTAACCGGCAAGCTCGCGTGATTCGCGGCGTCCGATCATCGGCCGCACGGGGTGACGGACCAGCGTGAGCAGGAGCACGGTCTCGACGATCGGGCTCGCGACGTACCCCGCGACCAGACTCCAGACGCCGAATCCCATGAGGGCCATCGGGATGGACGTCCCGGCGAATCCGAGCGTGTAGCTGAGGATCGAGACCCAGAAGATCCGCCTGAAGTCCAGCTGACGGCGCAGGATCGCACCGGCGGTGTTTCCGAGGCCGGTGAAGAGGAACGTCGGTGCCAGCGCCTGAATCCCGGAGGGGAGTCTCGGCTCGGGAAACACCAGAGTGGCGAGCGGCGACAGGACGATCAGCGCCACGGTGACCGTCAGGCCCAGAAGCCCCGAGATCGTGAACGCCGTCCGGACGTGTTCCGTGGTGAGATCAGAGCGCTGCACCACGGCGGCCGGAAGACCGAAGTTCGAGAGGATGCGCGCGAGTCCTGTGAATACGAACGCCATCGCCACCAGCCCGAAGTCCGAGGGCGGCAGCAGCCGGGCCAGCCAGACGTGAATTCCGAAGGAGAGAACGGCACTCACCGCCGACACGGCGAAGCGCCACGATGCGGCGTTCATCGCCCGCTTCGACAGTGGCGTATCCGTTCCCGAGTCACGGTGTAGGTTCATGGCAGAGCGCGATGTGGCAAGGAACAGGCCACCTGCCGCGGCCTGCCGGGGACTCGCGCTTCGCCTCCCGGCATGGAGATTGTACGGGACGTCGGGCACGAGATCGACCCGTCGCGACGTGGGATCTGCCGTTTTCGCCGTCGCTCGCGCGAGTACGACCCCGGTGCGATGCATGCAGCCGGGGCCGCGGAACCGCTCGTCGGATCGCGATTCGCCCCGGGAGGGTTGCAGGACGCTTGAACCAGAAACGTAGCCGGATCCTGTTGTTTGCAGCGGTGCTCGCCCTCACGGCGGGGAGCACCGCTCTCCGCCTGCACGAGCTTGGATCGCTCGGGTTCTTCGGGGATGAGGAGACGACCGCCCTCGCGGCGAGATCGGTGGCCGAAGGTCGAGGCTCTGCCATGCCCTCGGGCATGCCGTATCGCCGCGCCCTGCCCTACACGTGGATGAACGCCCTCGCGGCGAAGCGGTTCGGGCTCGATGACGAAATCGGCTACCGGGTGCCGGCGGCGCTGATCGGTGCCGCCACGATCCCCCTGATCTACGGCGTGGGCACGGCGATCGCCGGACCGGCTGTCGGGCTCACCGCGTC
>JARRPS010000274.1:0-4463 GCA_037382625.1 Gemmatimonadota bacterium
GCTGGACGCCGATCTGCCCAACGTGGGCGCGCGGGTGGCCTTCTCCGAACGCCTGGCGCACCTGATCGAAGCCGGCTCCGACTTCTTCCTGATGCCATCGGCCTTCGAGCCCTGCGGCCTGAATCAGATGATCAGCCAGAGGTACGGCACGATCCCGGTCGTCCACGAAGTGGGCGGGCTGGCCGACAGCGTGGTGGCGGCGACGCCGGAGACGATCGCCGAGGGCCGGGCGACGGGGATCGTCTTCCGGCTGTACGATCCGGACACGTTCGGCTCGGCGATCGACCAGGCTCTCGCCGTGTACGACACGCCCGCTCAGATGGAGCGCCTCATCCGTGCGGCCATGGCGACCGACTTCTCGTGGGACGCCAGCGGCCGGGCTTACGAGCAATTGTATGAAACGGTGAAGAGCGACCAGTCACGACAAGAATCGACACGAGGAAGGTAACCGACATGCGCAGCAACCTCCGGGTCCTGGGACTCGTGATGGCGGGAGGCGAGGGACGGCGGCTGGCCCCTCTGACGGAAGAGCGGAGCAAGCCGGCGGTTCCGTTCGGCGGGAGCTACCGGATCGTCGATTTCGTTCTGTCCAACCTGCTCAACTCGGGCATCTACTCGACCTTCGTGCTGGTGCAGTACCGCTCGCAGTCGCTGATCCATCACCTGCGGGAGGGCTGGCGGTTGAGCACGCCCCACCCCGACGACTTCCTCACCGTCGTTCCGCCGCAGATGCGAGTCGGCAAGGTCTGGTATCGCGGCACCGCCGACGCGGTCTATCAGAATTTCAACCTGATCGCCGACTTCCGTCCCGACCTGATCGCGGTGTTCGGGGCCGACCACATCTACCGGATGGACATCGGGCACATGATCCGATTCCACCGGAAGAAGGAGGCGCATCTCAGTGTAGCGATGCTGCCGGTTCCCACCGAAGAGGCTTCAGGCTTCGGCGTCGCCGAAGCAGCCCCCGACGACCGGATCGTGAACTGGCTGGAAAAGCCCGATTCACCGCCGGAGATGCCCGACCGCCCCGGCTACACCTACTCGTCGATGGGCAACTACCTGTTCGAGCCCGGAGCCCTCGTGAACGTGCTCAAGGAGGTCACGGCCGAGAACCTGGACCCGGACTTCGGGAAGACGATCGTCCCCCGGATGGTCGACGCGACCGACTACCGGGTGTTCGCCTACGACTTTCACCGGAATATCGTACCCGGCATCAAGCCGTACGAGGAGGCGGGATACTGGCGGGACGTCGGGACGCTTCCCACCTACTGGTCGGCCCACATGGACCTGCTCGGGAAACGACCCCGCTTCGACCTCAACAACCGCCTGTGGCCGATCCACTCGCAGGCATATCACCGCTCCAGCCCGAGGGTGCTCTCCGGCGAGCTCGAGGACATCAGCCTGGGAGTCGGGAGCGTAGTGGACGAGGCCCGGATCGTGCGTTCGGTGATCGGACGGGACGTCTGGGTGGAAAAGGGCGCCGAGATCGTCGATTCGGTGGTCATGGACCATTGCAGGATCGGACACGACGCTCGCATCCACCGGGGCATCGTGGACCGCTACAACTACATCCAGCCGGGAGAGACGATCGCCGCGGGCGAGGCCACCCAGAGAGAGGGAAGCCGGACCGTCGACGATCTGATCGCGATCAGGCGGGGCAGGACGCGACCTCTGTGATTCGACGCCTGTAGCGGCCGAAAGGGGATGTCCGCGTCTACTCGATCGCGCAGGCCGGGCGGAGCCTTCCTCAGAGCAGCAGCACCCCGAGCGCGAGCCCGCACACCCCGATGCCCACGGCGGCGAGCCAGGGAAACCGGCGCTCGTAACGCAAGCGGGCGATGACGAAGATTCCCAGGAACAGGGCGAGGATTCCGTAAATGGCGATCAGCGCCGATCGCCAGAGTCGACTGTCGGGATGAATGAACACGGCGAGACCGGTAACCAGACTCCCGATGAACAGAATGCGTTCGTCCAGGCTCTCTTCCGGTCGGGGCCGCCGTGTGGCGGGCAGCCGTCCCGCGATCGCGAACAGGAAGAGGAATACGGCCTCCACCCCGATCGTCACCTTCCACGCCGTCAGTGCAGGTCCCTGAGCACCGAAGGCGTCGGTGAACGCCGCGAACAGGAGCGAGGTGAGAGAGATCGCCCCGAACAGGTACATACCGAATCCGATGAGGCGATTGATCACCAGATTCGCCGCGTATCTCGCCGGATCATCGCGGTGCAGACGGAGCGATCCGACAGACTCGAGCGGGTGACGGCGGACGATCGTCGGAGGCCAGCGACCCGCACGTGCCGCCCGGAGCACCGCCTCGGCTTCCGCTTCCACCCGGCGGGCCTCCTCGAGCGAGATATGACCCGCGTCCAGCGCGGACGCCAGGTCCTCCCGATCCAGCAGCTTCGCTTCGCCCCCGGCCGGCTGCCACACGTCCAGGAACAGATCGGTGAGCTCCCATCGACCCTCCGAGATCTCGGGTGGGCGGAGAAGGTTCGTATACCAGCCGAGAAATTCTCCCCGCGCATCGTATACGCCCGCCACTTCGTACGGCCGATCCGGAAAGAGATACCAGATGAGAGCTCCGCCGGGCTCCAGCTTGACTTCGCCGACGTTGAGGGGCTCTTCGCCCTCGGGGTGAACGAGCAGCGAGAACTTGCAATTCGGTCCGTCGTACAGGACCTCCTGCCGAAAGGTCTTCACGCGGTCGGGCAGCCGTCGATAGACGATCTCGACGTCCGGCGTCTCTCCCTCTTTGCCGGGCGCCGGAACCCTGTGCGCGGAGCGCGAGCCGAACCGCAGGCGCCTAGGAAGGATGCGTGAACGTCCGGTTCCGGTCCGCGAGCTCTCTCAACCGGGGAGCCGGGGCGAACCGTGGTCCCAGCTCGGACTCGAATCGCGACAGGCCGTCCACGATCACCCCGAGGCCCACCTCATCGGCCCAGCGCAGGAGACCACCCCGGAAGGGAGGAAATCCGGTACCCATGATCATCGCCAGATCGATTCGGTCCGCGGCGTCGACCACGCCCTCTTCGAGGGCCCAGGCCGCTTCGTTCACCATCGGCCACAGGCACCGGTTGCAGATCTCCGTGACTGCCAGCTCGTCGCTTCGCGGTCCGAGCACCTCCGCCAGGCTCGGGTCCACTCCGGTCGACGTGCCCTTCTCGTAGAGATAGAACCCGCGTCCGTTCTTCTTCCCGAGTCGGCCATCCTCGATCATCCGGTCGAGCAGACCGGGAGGGGCCAAACGGTCGCCGATACCCCGCGCCATCTCCCGCCCGGCGTGCGTGGCGACTTCGAACCCGATCTCGTCCAGGAGCCGGCAGGGTCCCATCGTGTCGGCCGTGACCACCGGCGTCTTACCGAGTCCGAGGGCGAAGCGGAACGCCGTCGCGAGGGCGGCGTCACCGGTTCGCTCCCCCCGGATGACTTCGACGAGCGGCATCTTGTGGACCGGGTTGAAAAAGTGCAGACCGACCACCCTCTCGGGTCGCGCGAGCCCGGCCGCCATTTCGGTCACCGACAGAGACGAGGTGTTGGTCGCCAGGACCGATTCGGGATTCATCGCCGCTTCGAGCTCGGCGAACACCTGTCGCTTCACCGCCATCTTCTCGACGACGGCCTCGATCGCTAGGTCCACCTCCTCGAATCCCTCGTAGTCCAGTCGTCCATCGATCCGGGCCAGCTTCAGTCCGGCCTCTTCCTCGGTGAACACCCGGGCGCGCACCGCCTTCCGGAGCAGGTCGGCCGCGTGCCGGAGTCCCGCGTCCAGTGCCCCCTGGTCGATATCCTTGAGAATCGTGTCGGTGTCGTTCGCCGCCACGATCTCAGCGATCGCTCCGCCCATCACTCCCGCGCCGATCACGGCGACCCGGTCGACCTCGATGGCGGTTCGGAGAACCGATTCCGGGAGCGCCCGCTTCGCGTCCTGCGAGAGACCGAAGACGCGAACCAGTGCCCGGGAGACATCACCGACCAGCAGTTCGGCGAGGGCTTCCGACTCGATCCGGTAGGCCTCATCCGGCGGCGCCCCGAACGTGCGGGAGAGGACCTCGATCGCCTTCAGTGGGGCCGGGTAGTGTCCTTTCGTCTCCGTGCGGACCTTCTTCGCGGCGACTGCGAAGAGAATACGACGACCGAGGGGGTTCCCCTCGAGTAGCCGGTCCCGCAACGACAGGCGGGGCTCGGCCTTCGAGGCACGACCGGCGAGCACCTCCGAGACGAACTCGGGCAGCGCCCGCTCTCGTTCGTGGTGGGGGATCACCCGGTCGACGAGACCGATCCGTCTGGCACGCGATGCCGGGATCGCCTTGCCACTGAGGATCATGTCCATGGCGCGCTGCAGGCCGACGATTCCGGGCAACTTCACGCAGCCTCCGAACCCGGGCACGATGCCGAGCCGTACCTCGGGCAGTCCGATCTTCGTGGAGGCGGCGTCCGTGGCGACCCGGTGGTCGCAGTGGAGAGA
>JARRPS010000275.1:0-3329 GCA_037382625.1 Gemmatimonadota bacterium
GATGATGGGGCTTTTCGCGCTCACATCCGAGTCCATCCAGGGCGGCATCCTCCAGATGGTCAACCACGGGATCTCGACGGGTGCACTCTTCCTCCTGATCGGGATGCTCTACGAACGGCGGCACACGCGGATGATCGAGGACTTCGGAGGCGTCGCGAAGGTCATGCCCTTCTTCGCCTTCGCGTTCGTGGTGGTGGCGCTCAGTTCTATCGGCCTGCCGGGTACGAACGGGTTCGTCGGGGAATTCCTGATCCTGATCGGAACGTTCCGCACACACCCGATCGCTGCCGTGATCGCAGCCACCGGCGTAGTCTTCGCCGCCGCGTACATGCTTCCGATGGTTCAGCGCGTCCTCTACGGCCCTGTAGATGCTGCGGAGAATCAGGAGCTCGAAGACATCAGTCTGCGAGAGCGAGTCGTGCTGTTTCCGGCTCTCGTGATGATCGTGCTGATCGGCGTCTACCCCGGGCCCTTCCTCGAGAAGACGTCGGCCTCGGTGAACGCACTACTGGAACAGGTCGAAATGCGCGCGACCCGGGCTCCACTCGAGCCGCTTGGCACGGACGTGCGCTTCGATCACATGCCGATCCTCGGCGTGGACGAGGATTGAGAGGGTTGACGACGTGATCCTGGACTTCAGTTCTCCGCTTCATATCGTCTGGGCCCTGTTGCCGGAGATCATCGTTTCGGTCACGGGCCTCGTGGTGCTGCTGCTGGACGTGTTTCAGCGTGGCCGCCGGAGCGCTCCGAGCGCTGCCTGGATCGGACCTCTCGCCATCACGGGGCTGGTGGCGGCGGTGCTGGCGAACGCGTGGCTGCTTACGGCGGAGGTGCCGGCGCGGAACGCCATGATCGCCGTGGACGGATTGCATCTCGCGATCAACTTCATCGTTCTTGGGGTCGCGATCTTCGGTCTGATGTATTCGTTCGACTGGCTGCATCGGGAAGGACAGTTCACCGGCGAGTTCGTCTTTCTGATGCTGATGGCCGTCGTCGGGATGATGATGCTGGGCGGAACCCGTGACCTGATCGTGCTCTTCGTAGCGGTAGAGCTGATGTCGATCTCCGTCTATGTCCTCACGGGCTACGATCGACGGTCCCGGCGCTCCTCGGAGGCCGCGCTCAAGTACTTTCTGATGGGCGCTTTCGCCAGCGGGTTTCTGCTCTACGGGATCGCGTTGATCTTCGGTTCGGCCGGGAGCACGAACCTGAGTCTGGTGGCATCCGAGATCGCTCTCGGTACCGGGTCCCGAAACCCGCTGCTGTTCGCGGGCGTCGCGTTGCTGCTCGTCGGCTTCGCCTTCAAGGTGTCCGCCGTTCCGTTCCACATGTGGACGCCGGACGCCTACGAGGGAGCCCCGACGCCCGTCACCGGGTTCATGGCTGCCGGTGTGAAGGCTGCCGGATTCGCGGCGATCGTCAGGTTCATCACGATCGAGCTGGCGCCCGCCGCCGATTTCTGGGAGGGGATCGTCTGGTGGCTGGCGATGTTGACGATGATCGTACCCAACCTCGCGGCCCTGGCGCAGGACGATGTCAAGCGAATGCTGGCCTATTCTTCGATCGCACACGCCGGCTACCTGCTGGTGGGCGTCGCGGCGGACAGTCCGCTCGGACGATCTGCGACCCTGTTCTACCTGGCCGTCTATGCCGTGATGACCCTGGGCTCGTTCGCCATCATCTACATCGTGGCGGGGAAGGGTGACGTCCGGTCGAAACTCTCGGATTTCCGGGGGCTCGGTTGGCGCAGGCCGCTGCTCGGTGCCGCTCTCGTGATTTTCCTGCTCTCGCTCGCCGGTTTCCCGCCGACTGGGGGATTCATCGGCAAGCTGTACCTGCTGAGCGCGGCCGTGGAATCGGGAGAACGGGTGCTGGCGATCACTCTCGTGCTCACGAGCCTGATCTCGTACTACTATTACCTGCGGGTAGTCTGGAAGATGTACTTCGAGGAAGCTCCGGAATCCCTGCCGACGCCGGAGCGACCGGGGCTGGCATTCGGCTTTGCCGCCGCCGTCGGCGTGCTCGCACTGCTGGCGGCAGGCCTGTTTCCCGGACACGGGCTACGCACTGCAAGCCGGGCAGGGGACCAGCTCGTGCCGCGCGCTAGCGTCGTGTCGCCCGGAGCCGCGCCTTCCGCCCGTCCCGAACGGCAGCAGCCCGTCCCGACGCCTGCTTCCTCCGATGCCGCGGCTCCGGAGCGCTGACCGCGGGTTTGTAGTGTCGCGCCGGTCGGAGCGACCGGCGCGGATTCACGTTTCCCTGCGCCGGATCTGCTGAGGACCGGCCAGACTTCGGGCTCGATCCGGCCCGCTTCCAGAAGAGGTTCCGATGAAGGTATCGCCGACCATATTTCGTGAGTACGACATCCGCGGCATCGTAGGTCGAGATCTGACCGAAGAGGTCGTTCACGCGGTTGGACGGGCCTATGCGACACGGCTTCGCGAGTCGACCGGGCTGGCACGGCCGAGGATCGCCGTGGGGTATGACAACCGACCCAGCTCACCGGCGCTCGCAGAGGCCCTTTGCGACGGTCTGAATGCGTCGGGTGCGGATGTCTACCTCGTGGACACGGTCCCGACGCCCGTGCTCTATTTCGCAGATCGGGAATTCGAGACGGATGGGGGCATCCAGATTACGGGATCGCACAACCCGCCCGAATACAACGGGATCAAGATGGTCGTCGGAGGCAGCTCGCTCTATGGAGAGGCGATCCAGGATCTTCGGCGCCGCGTGGAGGCCGAGTCCTGGCAGGAGGGCGAGGGACAGACCGAGCGTCGCCCGATTCTCGACCGCTACGTGGAGGCCGTCCGGGACGCCGTGGAGCTTCCGTCGCCCATTCGTGTCGTTCTCGATTGCGGAAACGGGACGGGCAGCGTGGTGGCGCCCGAGGCTCTCGAAGCCGTCGGTATCGAGGTGATTCCCCTCTATTGCGAGTCCGACGGGAGTTTTCCCAATCACCACCCGGATCCGACCGTGGACGAGAACCTTGTCGATCTGATCGCCATGGTCAGGGAGTCGGGAGCGGCGATGGGAATCGGTCTCGACGGAGATGGGGACCGGATCGGCGCGGTGGACGAGAACGGAAGGATCGTGCGGGGGGACCACCTGCTGCTTCTCTATGCGCTCGACATCCTGCCGCGAGACCCGGGCGCGGAGGTCGTGTTCGATGTGAAGTGTTCCCAGGCGCTTCCGGAGATGATCGAAGCCGCCGGCGGGGTACCCGTGATGTGGCGCACCGGGCACTCTCTGATCAAGGAGCGGATGAAGGCGGGCGGATCGCCGGTCGCGGGCGAGATGAGCGGTCACATCTGTCTTGCCGACCGCTGGTA
>JARRPS010000276.1:0-4845 GCA_037382625.1 Gemmatimonadota bacterium
GCTCGAGCCGTGGGACTACCGGGTATTCGTGCGATGAGCCGATGAACCGACCCGGATGGTCCGCGAACCGCTGGCAGCGGCACCTCGTCGAAAGCGTCGCGATCGTCGCGTCCGTCCTCCTCGCGTTTTCGATCGATGTGCTCGAAGCGGAGTTGTCGACTTAGATGTCGGAGCCCCGTCGTTCGCACGTCCGCCCGGAGTCGCTGCCCGTCATAGGGTGGCGGGAGTGGGTGCGGATGCCCGAGCTCGGAATCGACTACATCAAGGCGAAGGTGGATACGGGAGCGCGAACATCCTCCTTGCACGCGTTCGACCTCGAGGAGGTCGTGCGGGAGGGAATTCCGCACGTTCGGTTCACGATTCACCCGGAACAGCGGAAGGCGCTGCCGGAGATCCCCGCCGAGCTGCCCCTGCTCGCACGACGACGGATCCGCGATTCCGGCGGTAAGGTGGAATTGCGCCCGATCGTGGAGACGCGGATCGAGCTCCACGGGCAGACCTGGCCGATCGAGCTGACTCTGACGCGCCGCGACGCGATGGGGTTCCGCATGCTGCTCGGCCGACAGGCGATCCGCGGCCACTTCATGGTCGATCCCGGGGCATCCTACTGCGCCGGGAAGCGTCCCAGAAGGAAACGACTCTCATGAGAAACGTCGAACGATGAAACTCGCGATCCTCTCCCGCGCGCCGAACTGCTACAGCACGCGCCGCCTCCACGAAGCTGCTCTCGATCGGGGGTACGAGGCGGATGTGCTCGACACTCTGAAGTTCTCGATCGAAGTCGAGCAGGATGGTCCGGACCTCTACTATGCGTCGAGGCCCGTGGACGGGTACGATGCCGTAATTCCGAGGATCGGTGCTTCGATCACGCACTTCGGAACGGCGGTCGTCCGGCAATTCGAGCAGATGGACGTCTACACACCCGTCTCCTCCGGCGGCATCGCGAACTCCCGCGACAAGCTGCGGGCGCTGCAGATCCTCAGTCGGCACGAGATCGGACTTCCACACACCGCGTTCGTACGGAGAAAGCAGGACGTCCTGCCCGCGATCGAGCGCGTCGGCGGCGCGCCCGTGATCATCAAGCTTCTGGAGGGCACCCAGGGCGTCGGCGTCATCCTGGCAGACTCGGTGAAGATCGCCGAGGCGATCATCGAGACCCTGCAGAGCACGAAGCAGAACGTGCTGATCCAGAAGTTCGTGGGTGAGAGCTCGGGCCGGGACATCCGGGCTTTCGTGGTTGGAGATCGAGTGGTGGCGGCGATGCGGCGCGTCGCTCAGGGTGGCGATTTCCGAAGCAACGTCCACCGCGGCGGACTCGCGGAGCCCGTGGATCTCGATCCCGCCTTCGAAGACACCGCGCTGCGCTCGGCGCAGATCCTGGGACTGAAGGTCGCCGGCGTGGACATGCTCGAGGGCAAGGAGGGACCGCAGGTCATGGAGGTCAACTCCTCTCCGGGCCTCGAGGGGATCGAGACCGCGACGAAGCTCGACATCGCCGGAGCGATCATGGATTACCTGGCGGGTCAGGTGAGTTTTCCCGATCTCGACGTCAGGCAGCGCCTCTCGGTGAGTGCCAGCTATGGCGTTGCGGAGCTTCACCTCGGCGAGAATTCGATTCTCGCCGGGAAGACGATTCAGGACTCCGGGTTACGAGAGAGGGATATCGTGGTGCTCACGCTCCACCGCGGTCATACGGTCGTCCCGAACCCGAGAGGAACCCGCGGCCTGGAGGTGGACGACCGGCTGCTCTGCTTCGGTAAGCTCGACGCCATGCGAGATATGGTTCCCGCTCGCCGACGACGGAAGCGACCTCAAACGAAGCCGCTCGAGACCGTGATCGGTACCGAGGAGGATGAGGTCTGATGCCGCGCAGAACCCGCAAGGACGTGGGCGCCTGGCCGGGACGCAAGATCGCGCCCGGAGAGTCGGCCGAGCTGAAACTGACCGTCAGCAAGAGCTACGCCGGCACCTCGATCCGGGTGCCCGTCCACGTCTGGAGGGGGAAGAAATCGGGCCCGGCGGTATTCATCACGGCCGCCGTGCACGGGGACGAGATGAACGGCACGGGCACGATTCGACACATCATCCAGGACCAGCCGTTCGAACTGCTGGCGGGCAGCCTGGTCCTCGTTCCGGTGGTGAACATCCTCGCCTTCGAACAGCTCTCGAGATACTCACCGGACCGCCGCGATCTGAATCGCTCGTTTCCGGGTCTGAAGCGGGGCAGCCTGACCTCCCGTCTGGCGCACGCGATTCACGACAACATCGTCGCCCGCTGCGACTACGGGATCGATCTGCACACGGCCGCCGTGCGGCGGACCAATTACCCCAACACCCGGGCCGACATGGACCAGGATGCCACGGCGCGTCTCGCGACGCTGTTCGGTGGCGAACTGATCATCAACTCCGCGGGTCCCGCGGGGAGCCTTCGCAGATCGGCGGTGCAGGCCGGTTGCGCGACCATGCTCGTCGAAGCCGGTGAGGTGTGGAAAGTCGAGCCGGCGGTGGTCGAATACACTCTGCGAGGCATCCGGAACGTCCTGGTGGGTCTGAAGATGATCGAGGGTGAGATCGTCGAGCCCGAATTTCGGGTCGTGGTGGAAGAGACGAAGTGGATTCGGGCCGAGAGAGGTGGCTTTCTGAAATTCCACGTTCACCCGGGCGATCCCGTGGAAAAGGGGCAGCCGCTCGCCAGCAACACGAGCCTCGGCGGTCGGGACCAGTACACACTGAAGGCGCCGAGGGATGCCATTGTTCTGGGCATGACGACGATGCCGGCCGTTTCGCCGGGGGATCCAGTCGCGCACCTTGCCTATCCGAGTCCCCGCGCCTTCAGAAAGATGGAAAAGGCGATCGGAAAGTTGCCGGACGACAGCCTGCTGGCCCGGCTGCACGACGATCTGGCGAGCAACCTGCTCGTTTCGGACCTCGACGAACCGGAGGCCTGATAGGATGCGTTATACACGGAATCTGCGCGGTCCGATTCTCGTGGCGGTATCGGTGGTGATTCTGGGCGCGGCAGCTTGGAATCAGTCCGTGCCGTCGCCAGATCCCGACAATCTGGTCGGCACCTGGACCGTCGATCTCCGTCCGACGCCGGACGCTGAGCCGTACCTGCAGGCATTCGTGGTGATCTCGGTGAGTGAGGAGGGCTTCGGGGGCGAGTTCTATGGGACACCGATCGAGGAAGGGCGGCTGAATCTGGATTGGGGAGCCGTGCGGTTCGCGTTCGTCACGGCTGACGGATCGGGCTCGTACCACCACGCCGGGATCCTCCGGGATGGGCGGCTGGAGGGAACGACTCATTCGCTGGGTCGGGACTTTCTCGCTCATTCGCTGGGTCGGGACTTTCTCGCGTACTGGACGGCGACGCGCGACTGATGGTGAAAGATGACAATCGTGATGTCAGTGTGATGTCGTATCGACGGATTCTCCCGGGGGTGACGATCCTCCTGCTGCACGCGGCCGGACCGGGCACCGGCCGTGCGCTGGCGCAGGAGGCCGAAGGGATCCGGGATCTTCTCGTCGGACACTGGACCGGCGAGCTCGAGTATCTCGACTACTCCGACGCGAAAGCCTGGTGACGCTTTCTGCACGGCTGGAGGTGGGCGTCGCCGAGGACGGCCGCGGTCTGGACCTGACGTACTTCTTCGAGGAGCCGGACGGGAGCATCGTCGAGGGGACCGACAGGTTCTACGAAACGGAAGAGGGCATCTACTTCGGTGACACGTGGAAGGTCCGGGAACGAACGATCGATGAGGACACCCGGACTCTGCGACTGGTCCTGACGAGAGAGGGAAGTGACGACGACCGGCCGGCTGAGATCGCCACGACCGTCGAGCGCCTCGGAAACCGTCTGACGATCACGAAACGGGTCCAGTATTCGGGGGAAGACTCGCCCTTCCAGAGGAATCAGTTCCGCTTCGACGTGGATGTTCCGTAGTCCGGAGAAGAGAGCGCCAGATCATTTGCCACGGAGGTCGTCGTGCACGAGCCCATCGGTCTGGGGGAAGCCGTCCACATCGTTACGCGTCGGCTGTTCGAGGACGACGTTCGCCGGCACTTCGCGGGGACGGTCACGGTGGTCTCGGGCTCGCTGATCCGGGCCGAGGGATGGGTGTTCGTGTTTCACCGCGGCACGAATGAATTCATCAAGCGCTCGGATCGGCGCACGCGGGTCTTCTCGTTGGCGGATTCGGGCAACATCGTGAACGTACTGCCGGCCGGCGTGGACCCTTCGAATCTTCGCTACGAGTTCTCGGACGCAGGCCTCTTCCTGACGGACGGCCTGGACTTCGCCGTCGACATCAACGAGTTCGGTCTCACGTCGTAGTCGGGATAGCCGTCCCCGCCGGGATTGGCGAGTGCAGGCTTGACCGGGCGAACCGGCCGGCGTGAAGATGATCGGTCGCTGGCACGCGATGGGAACCGGTGAGGGCATTCGAGAACTCATGGAGTCACCTCGGGATCATGGCACTGGAGCTGAGTGAGGAGAGGCGGGCCCAGCTGGTGGCGAACCTGCAGAGCTTCTTCCGCGAAACCTTCGATGAGGAGGTCAGTGCGTTCCGGGCGGAGCAGGTGCTGGAATTCTTCCTCGGGGCTCTCGGACCGCAGGTCTACAATCAGGCCGTTCAGGATGCGCGGGCCTTCTTCCAGCGGAAACTGGATGACCTCGAAGGCGAGGTCTACGAGCCGGAAGGTCTGTAAGGAGAGGAACGCGCTTCTGTGATCCACATCTTCGTCGATGCCGATGCCTGCCCCGTCAAGAACGAAGTCTACCGGGTGGCCCGGCGGTACGGGCTCCAGGTCACGCTGGTCGCGAATTCCTGGATGCGCGTTCCCGAA
>JARRPS010000277.1:0-3316 GCA_037382625.1 Gemmatimonadota bacterium
TCCCGCAGAACGAAACGGTCTCGATAATCGGCGTCGAAATTGCACGAGAAGCGCGTCGGAGCACTCTACCCGGGAGAGCGGTCGAGCGTCAATCGATGAGGGGGCCAGATCCGTCCGCTTGCCCGGCAGCTATGGACGATCCGGCAGGGCCGCGAAGCGCAGTCACGCTTCGCGGCCCGCACGCGGGATTCTCAGAAGCTGGTTACCCAGCTCACGACGAAGGTCCGCTTCGGATTCGGCCGGAAGAAGGACGCGTTCGAGAACTCGGCGTACAGCTCGTTGGTGAGATTCTCGACGCCGATCATCAGGCTGCTGGTCGTCTGACCGTAATCGAAGAGTCGCACACCCCCGCGAAGGTGCATGACCGTGAACGAGGGGATGGTGCACTGCCTGAACTCGCCGCTCTCGCTCACTCCGCAGTCGGCGTCGATATCGGTTCCGATCAGCGAGCCCGAATTCTGCTGCTCGCCGTTGTGGCGGATCTGGTACGCGGCCCAGAAGCGACCGTTCGGGGCCCGGTAGGCGAGCTCGCCGGTGATCCGGTTCGAATAGGAATCACCCACCGGGTTGTTCTGGTCGAGCTCCACGCCATCCTCGCTCGTCGGCGTCAGGTCGTCTCCATCGATCCAGGTGTAAGTCGCCCCGATCGTGAACCCGAGCACCGGCTGCCATTCTGCCAGCAGCTCGACACCTTTGACCCTGATCTTCTCGACATTGACGTTCTGAAATGCCGGGAAGGGGCCGACGACGCTGTCGGGGATCTGCGCGATTCGAATGCCGTCCTCGATCTCGTTCTGGAAGTAGAATCCCTCGAACGCGACATTCGCTCGTCGGTACTTGATGCCGAGATCGAAATTCAGGCTGGTCTCGGGATCCAGGTTGGGATTCGAGACCTGGTAGCCACCGCCCTCGGGCGTCGCTCCGTCGAAGAAGAGCTCGATCAGATTGGGGGACCGGAATCCCGTTCCCACGTTCCCGACAAGGTGCAGGCTCGGCAGTGCCTCGACGAGCAGGTTGGCCGCGCCCACGAACTGGTCGTTCTTGCTCGACTCCGGCAGTGCTCCGAATCCATCGGTCGGCTTGGGCGTCGCCTTGTCACTCTGGTACCGGCCACCCACGATCAGCGCGGCCCGCTGCCCCAGCTGAAGGTCGACCTGGGCGAACACACCACCGCGCTCGTAAGTAGCGTTCGGAACGTTGGGGGTGCTATCCTCGCTGACCTGTGGGGGCACGAACTCGGGCGGACCGAACTCCAGTTGCGTGCGGCTGAAGTCTCGGTTGAACGAGTCATCGTGGTAGTAGTCGCCCCCGTAGGTGAGCAGGTGCTTGCCGAACAGCAGCTTCGACGCCTCGCCTCGCACGCCGAATCCTTCGAGATCCGTATAATTCGAATTCTGGATTCGAATCGCCGTCCCCGGTCCGAACGGATCGAAGATCCCGATGTTCTGCGCGAAAGTCCGCTCGTTGTCCATGTACGATCCGGACACTTGGATCCGGTCGGCAATCGGCAGATCGAGCTGGATGCCCTGGTAACCGAGGGTGAACCGGTCTACGGACTGGTCTGGATAGGACAGCTCGATCTGCGCGTCATCCGGCTGTCCGAGATCAGCATTCGATACGTATCCGAATCCCGCGTCCTCGGCGCGGTAGAAGTCGCCCTTGAATGCGATCTTCTGGTTCTCGTCGAATGCGTAGTCGAGGTAGACCCCGTAATTCTCGTCCCGCACACCGGAATCATTGACGTTGACATCGTTGTCGAAGCTGACGTCCCCGAAGCTGCCGCCCGGAGCCAGATAGTCCGTCGTATTCCTGTAGGACGCCGACGCGCCGTATCCTATATGTCCGGCTCGCCCATACACCTCGCCGCTTGGCCAGAGCTGGTCTCCCTGATCCCTCCATGAGAAGCTCAGGTTACCCCGGTAGCGGTCACCCTGTCCGTACGATGGAGCCTCGTTCTGGAGCATGTTGACCACTCCACCGATGGCATCCGATCCGTACAGCACCGACGCCGGCCCGCGGACTACCTCGACCCGCTGAACCCCAGTAATGTCTACGATCGCCGGCAGTTCGCCAAAATCGGCCTGTCGGCGAGCATTGTTGAGACGCAGTCCATCCTCCAGCAGCAGAATTCGCTGGCCCCGCTGTCCGCGTATGGTCGGGCGCTCCTGGTTCGCACCGACCCCGTTGATGTCGATACCGGGCAGGTCGCGGATCAGTTCGGAAGCGTTCTTCGGTTTCTGCTCGCGGATAGCCACGGTGTCCACCACCGAGACAGGGGCAGCCGTCTCGAAGACGCCTTTCTCCTCACGCGTCGCCGTCACGTTGATCGGATCGAGAATAACGGGCTTGAGTTTGAGCGTGTCGGCGCGAGTCGAGTCGGGAGCCTCCTGCGGCACGACCTGCGGCGAATGCAGGCCGGAGGCGGCATTGAGCAGGCGGGGTGCGACAAGCTGCGGAGCGGCAAGAAACAACGCGACGGCGAAGGGGGCAGTGATCCTGACGAGCCTCATTCGGACCGGCGCGCGCATCGCATTCGGTGGTGCGTGCACGGTGTCCTCCATGAATCGCCTCAAGGGTGCAAAAAAGACCGGCGGGGCGCCCCCTCGGGGGTGCCCCGCCGGGTTGAAGGAGAGCGTGGGAAGATTCTACAGGTGGAGCCGGACCCGGAATATTCGCAAATCTACCGAAGCCCGTTCCGTACTTGTACCTAGAGGGCCGGCGCTCGAATGCCCGACCGGTCGAAGGATCAGTCGATGTCGTCCAGCAGTCCGTTCTCGAGCGCGAATCGGGTCAACCCCGCCACGGTGCGGATCTCGATCTTGCGCATCATGCTCTCGCGGTGACTTTCGACCGTCCGTCTGCTGATCCCGAGCTCGGCGGCGATCTGCTTGTTGCTGCGCCCGGCGGCGACGAGACGCAGCACTTCGAGCTCACGACCGGTGAGCCGCTCGAGGGGATCGGCGGAGCCAGAGGATCCGCCGCGCAGGGCATCGGTCAGCCGGGCGGCGACCGCCGGGCTGAAATAGGAATCTCCCTCGTGCACGGCTCGTACCGCCTGGCGGAGCAGGGCGGGCCCGGCGTCGTCCTTCAGCAGATAGCCGGCGGCCCCGGCATGCACGGCTCTCATCACGTACTCGGTCTCGTCGTGCATGCTGAGGATCAGAACCTTGAGCGCCGGTCGTTCCTCGCGCAGCTGTCGCGCCACATCCAGACCCGAACGTTCGGGCATGGAGATGTCGAGAATCGCCACATCGGGATTCGTTTCCTCGATGCGCTCCAGCGCCTGACGACCGTCAGAGGCCTCGGCTACGACGTC
>JARRPS010000278.1:0-3303 GCA_037382625.1 Gemmatimonadota bacterium
CATGTGCGCGACGTGCGCTTCGGCGACAGATACGCCGATGCAACGTCGCAGAGTTATGCGGGTCGTGATGTGCCGTGTGTGCGGTAGGTGCTGACGTGATGCCAGAGAACGGGCCTCAAAATCCGGTGGGAGCAATCCCTTGAGGGTTCGAGTCCCTCCTCCGGCATAAGGACCTTGAGGGTGGTTCGCGGGCTGGCGCCCGCTCAATGTCGCCCGCTGGCGCGGCCGACGGCGAGTCCCTGCTCCGGCATCAAGAATTGAGGGTAGTTCGCGGGCTGGCGCGTCCGACGTTTTGACCCGCACTCACCCTTGTCCCCGTTCTATACTTCCTTTTGTTCCCACTACGAGTCTGTCATCAGGTCAAAGACCTACCCAGGTCCGGATCCGGGGTGACCTCTCTCGAACTCCCACCCGTCGTATTCCGTATCCCATGCTTTCGGATCGGAAAGCACGAGAGGTCCGCGAGCGGCCGCTCTGTTGAGCCCCTTGCATGAACAGGGAGGTGGCCGCCCCCCGACGGGCGGCCGGGGTACCAGATTCGACACTCGGTGGGGGGGAGTTGTGATCGAGTGGAATCTCGTCCACGCCACTTGCTTCACCAGGTCCGGCCTCGTCGGCTGCGGTGACTCCTCCGCGCACGGTTCAAACGGCGCAAGTGCGCCCGCCCGCAAGACTGAGTCACGAGGCGCATGGGGCCATTCCTGGATCTGGATTCTTCTGGACAACGCTACCGGCAAGGATCGCCGTCGACTGCAGAAAGCGACCACATGAAATGTCGGGCGAGTGGCTGGCCCTCGGCGCTGGTACCGTGCCTTGGTTTCTCCGAGATCTCCTGGAGCTCCGAGTCTCCGGGCCACCCCTTGATCCGGACCGTCGCCCGACAGAATGGGGGTTGGTGACGCGGCGGCAAGGGAGGCGAAAGCGACGCCCGGAGAGTATCTTTGAATACGCGGCCCGGTGCGCGCCACCTGGCTGCCGCCCCTCGCTCGAGATCGACTGCGGCCTCCGTCCGGAAGGGCCAGGTTCGATGACGATCAATCTCTACGCCGCCTGGATCTGCTTCCTGCTCGGCACTGTGGTTGGTGCGACCACGGGCCTCTTTTTCCACCGCGAGGAGTGGCTCGGAGGATACACGAGTTGGCGGCGGCGCATGTTGCGTCTCGGTCACATCTCCTTCTTCGGGATCGGGCTGTTGAATCTCGCGTTCGCGCTCTCGGCGCCGGCGCTGGGAATCGCCGACGCGCTCGAGCTATCCTCCTACCTGCTGATCCTGGGCGCCGTGGGGATGCCTCTCGTCTGCTACTTGTCGGCGGTTCACACACCCTTCCGGCACCTGTTCTTCATTCCGGCGGGTGCGGTGATGGTGGCGCTCGCCGCCTTCGTCTGGAGGATCCTGGCATCATGAGAATCGGGTTGCTGGCGATCAGCGGCATCCGGGTCGTGAACGAGGAACTGGTTCGCCTGGGCCTCACGCTGCCCGGCTTCGTGGAGCGCAGCGAGGTGATCGCCTCGTTGCCCAGCCTGGGTCTGCTCACACTGGCGGCCCTGACGCCGCGGGAGCACGCGGTGGAATACCTCGAGCTACCCAACCCGCGCGAACTCGAAGAGCTCCCTGACGGCTTCGACCTGGTGGCGATCTCCTCGTACAGCGCCCAGATCCTGGAGGCCTACGAGCTGGCGGACCGATACCGGGCCCGGGGAACGACCGTCGTGCTCGGGGGGCTCCATGCCACCGTGCTGCCCGACGAAGCTGCCACCCACTGTGATGCCGTGGTGGCGGGCGAGGGCGAGTCCTGCTGGCGACGGCTCCTCGCCGACTTCGAGAACGGCGGACTGGAGCGGCTCTACGATGGCCGTGGCGACGACTTCGACCTCGCAGAGGCGCCGGTGCCCGCCTACGAGCTGCTCGACATCCCGAGCTACAATCGGCTCACCGTGCAGGCAAGCCGGGGTTGCCCGCACCGCTGTGAGTTCTGTGCGAGCTCGATCCTGCTCACCGACCGGTACAAGCAGAAACCGGTGGCGAGCGTCGTCCGGGAGATCGATCGCATCCTAGAGATATGGGACGAGCCGTTCATCGAGTTCGCCGACGACAACGCGTTCGTCAATCGGCCGTACTGGAAGCGACTGCTGTCGGAGTTGGGCGGGAGGAGATTCCGCTGGTTCGCAGAAAGCGAGCTGTCCGTCGCCCTCGACGGGGAACTGCTCGATCTAATGCGGGAAAGTGGTTGCGCACAGGTGCTCATCGGGTACGAGAGTCCCATCTAGGCCGGGCGGCCCGGGCTCGAGTTGCACAACGACTGGAAGCGCCGGCGCTTCCCGGAGTACCGGGACGCGATCGAAACGATACAGTCCCACGGAGTCACGGTGAACGGTTGCTTCGTGATCGGCCTCGACGGCCATACCTCGACGATCTTCGATCGCGTGTACGAGTTCGTTCGGGATTCGGGACTGTACGAGGTCCAGGTCACAGTCCTCACGCCCTTTCCCGGAACCCCGCTGTACGCTCGACTCGAGCGGGAGGACCGGATCCTCGAACCGGGCGCATGGGATCGATGCACCCTTTTCGATGTGAACTACCGTCCGTCGCACATGGATCCGACGGAGCTCGAGGAGGGGTTCCGCGATCTGATCGGCCGGGTCTACTCGGAAGACTTCACGCAGTGGAGACGAGACAACTACTGGCGGGCCCAGGGAGGCCGACCCGGTGCGCGCTCCCGTCACCGGCCCGCGCCCAGGCCCGGCAGCCTTCCCCGCGACAGAGGAGTCGAAGAGTGAGCACGATAGCGGTCTTGCGAGTGCTGTTCATCGCGGCGGCTCTGTACGACGGCGTGCTCGGCGTCGCTTTCCTCGTCGCCGCGCCGAGTCTGTTCGCACGATTCGGGATTCCGCCGCTGGAGCACTACGGGTACGTGCACTTCGCCGCGGCGCTCCTGGTGGTCTTCGCGCTGATGTTCCTCGTCATCGCCCGGGACCCCCGGGGGAACCGGAATCTGATTCCATTCGGGGCGCTGCTGAAGGTATCCTACTGCTCGGTCGTGGCCTTCCATTGGCTCACGGGAGGCATCGCCGACGTCTGGAAGCCTTTCGCCTTCGTGGACTTCGGATTCCTGGCGCTGTTCCTGTGGGCGTACCGGTCACCCGGGATCGTCGGCGAGGATGCTCGCCCGGCTGATCCGGCCGCTTCGTCTACGCGCCGATGACCCGTGCCGCGGACCGGTCGAGTACCCGCCGCACCCGATAACCGGACTGGAACCACGCGAGCGTGACGACGATCAGGATCAGGAGAGGCTCCTGAGCGCC
>JARRPS010000279.1:0-3281 GCA_037382625.1 Gemmatimonadota bacterium
GATCTTCGATCGTTACTTCCAGACGGGGAACGGGAAGCGGGCCGCCGGATCCGGACTCGGCCTCGCGATCGCGAAGGAGGTGGTCTCCCGACACGGCGGAGAGGTCACGGTATCCAGCGAGGAGGGCGAGGGCGCGACTTTCCAGGTGATCCTGCCGGTCGCGAAGGACGAAAGGACTGACGAACCGGTCTGAGCGTCGGTCCAGCGGCTGGAACATGGCCGAAGTCAGACGCCGCGCCGGACCTCGTGGCCGGGACTGGTAGCATTGGCGGGCATCGCCCCGTATCTTCGCCGGCCCGGAGATAGGCATGAAGAGGTGCTGACTTCCGGCATCGGGGCGTGGCGCAGTCCGGTAGCGCGCCTGAATGGGGTTCAGGAGGTCCCGGGTTCAAATCCCGGCGCCCCGACTGAGGTAAATGGCGGCTCTGCCTAAAGTTACAGCAGAGCCGCTTTTTGCGACTGTGCCATCAGTGACAGAAACAGTGACAGGACATTGCTGCAGTCACTGTGGTGGGCAATGCCCGTACCCGACACGGCTGCCTTCCTGCGCGAGACTCAGGTGCGCTCCCCGGCCCGGTCCGCGGGTGACGGAACAGGGAATACCTTTCCGCACGTGTCTCTCAGCACTGGCGCTGACCCGGTGGGCGCAACCGGCACAGCTGGCAACCGGCGGCAGTCTCTTTCTGGTGCGGCCGCGCCACCGTTGACGGTTCGGAGAGGGCTTTACGGGGCACAGCGTAAACATCCTCAAGGACATCCGGGTGGAATAGCCGCTGGCATCCTGGATCAGCCGCGTAGGCGCAGGTCAACCAGTCGTATCGCAGGCGCCCGGTTCCGGACTGGCCGGGCGCTTCGCTTTGGGGGGTGCCTGTTGCTCAGCCGCTTTCGTTGCGAAATGGCCTGGCTGCGGCCATATTTACGTAGGCGGCTATCCGAGGCTCGCCTCTGCACCCATAGATCGGCCCCAATTCAGCAGCACCGGACGCCACCCCCCTGACGTGCCGGTCGCGTTGTTTCATCGCGACCTCTCCTGGCCCCAGGAGGCCGCAAGCGCACCAAGAGGTTTCCAATGCGCTGGCGAATTCCCCTCGTCGCCGTCCTCGCGCTGTTCACTCTCGCGGCCGTGAGCTGTGACCGGCCGCCGCCGACTGCCCCCGAGAGCGCCTCCGTGACGGAGACCACGCCCCTGTTCCTGAAGGGCGGGATCGGCGCCGTGGTCACCAAGGGGGACATCGGCTGCGCCCTGATCGATGGCTACGGGAACGCATATCCCCCCGACTACACCGGGAACTGCGGGACGGAAGTCGGGACCTGGAGCCGGAACGGCACGGCCATCTTTACGACGAAGATGACGGGCGTGCCGAACCCGACCGGACGAACGATTCACTACGGGCCGTTCGACGTCGGGTCCGGCGACGTCCTCGCTGCCAACGCGGATCTCGCTCCGGGTCCGTATCCCTGCTACCTGCTCGGGGCCGACCGCGACTTCGACAACTTCCTGGCGACGACGAACTGGAGGCAGACCCTCACGCCGAGCGGCGGGGCCACGATCACGTGCGTTTACACGGACAAGTTCGCGTTCGCGTGGCCGGACTGAGAGGCGGTACAACGTGAGGAATTCGCTGCATGACGTTCGCGATCACGATGTGATTCCCGGTTCTCACGCTTGGATAGGCCGCTCGTTCGGCCCTCGTGGCTCCTTCCCGTGTTGACGGGGGGAGACGCGGGGGTCGGGCGGGCAATCACCCCGGCATCACAAGGAGGCACCCATGCGTGCACGCACGACCATCCTGCTGGCGGCGGCCGTCCTGATGACGGCCGGCTGCTCCGACGTCCCGACCGAGCCCACGGCGGCCGACGCCCTGTTCGATGCGGGCAAGAGCCCGAACAAGGGCATGGAGCTGATCTGGGTCTACGACTACCCGGAGCCCGAGGGATACCTGGACTACATCCCCTGCTTCAACGACGGAGCGGGCGAGACCGTGCTGGCGTTTGGCCACCTGGAGTTCTGGGCGCGGACCGTGGAGACGCCGTCCGGGAATTTCAGTCAGCACGGTGAGTTTCGAGGGTACGAAAACTACAGGGGCCAGGAGACGGGGGACCTGTGGATGGGCGTGTCGTTCGTCGTCCCGACGATCTTCTACCACACACACCACGCTACGGGAAATACGACCATCCACGAGCCGGTCTGGATCTTCACGGAGAACCAGCGCACCGGAGAGCTCCTGCGCATGAAGTGGAACTTCCACGTGGTCTACGACAGAGACGGGAACTTCCTGCGATACGATGCGAAGGTGACGAACTGCATGCCCTGGAAGGGACAGATTCACTGACGAATCCCGGGCAGGAGAAGACATGATTCGTGGTGCCGGGCCGGGATTCGGCCCGGCGCCTGACTCCGCGGCCTCTCCCGACCCCCCGGAGGTTGCACCGAGAACGGGAGGTTCTCATGAGATGGCGAATTCCGCTCGTCCTGGCGCTCGTCGCGCTCGTGTCCGTGAGCTGCGAGCAGCAACCGGTTGAGCCGCAGAACGAGCAAGTTTCGGAAGCGACGTTTGACTTCTTGAACAATCCCGATAACGGAAATCCGCGCATCACTCGTTACGAAGACTACTGGCGGTTCTGTTGGTCGGATGCCGACAGTGAATACCGCTACCGTGTTTGCCATGTGTCGTTTCCGTACCCGGAGCCGCAGGGGTGCGACATCTCGGACCTCGGTCCGCCGCTCTCACACTTCGACCTCGGGGATTGGGACGTCGACAACCCGCGGATTCACCACATCATTAAGGGCGAGACGTGGGTCACGATCCGTGACACCTGGCAGGAGGGAGACTGCTTCGGAAACGTCGAAGTCGCGTCCGGCTGGGGCAAGTTCATGCATCTCGACAACGATGTGTTCGGAACGGCCGAGGGCGATCGCAACGCCAATACCTGGCAGTACAAGGGCACCGGTCAATTGATGACGCCAGGTGGCGACGAGGTCGCCTACAACGGAAGACTCCACTTGCTCTTCAGCAATGCCAGGGGTTTCACGGTCCTGAAGGAGTCCGTGAAGTTCCGCTGAACCACAACACGCGGCCAAGTTGGCAGAGCAACGATGCGCCCGGCTCGTGCTCGGACACGAGGTCGGCGCGCACGTCGTAGTGGGGGAGGATGTGCTTCCGGTCCACCCGCTCATGCCTGAGTCCGTGGCGCCGACCCCAGGGGATGAGCTCCTCGTGCGAGGTGTCGCTGTAGACGTGGCAGAGACGGTCGCCCTTGCGGGTGCCGAGCGGCCGCAC
>JARRPS010000280.1:0-3249 GCA_037382625.1 Gemmatimonadota bacterium
GGCCCACGTCCGTGCCCGGCTCGGAGAGTGGGAGCGGGCAGAGTCCCTCGCGCGCCGGTGGTTCGTCATCGAAGGTGAAGAGAGCGCCGCCGGACTCGCGTCGGACCTGATCGCGGGTGTGCGGGATGCAGACGAGCGGGGGAGGGCGCTGCGCGCGATCGAGACTCTGTCGCCCCGGACGATGCGGCCGTGGCTCGCGGCTGACTGGCTGCTTCTCCTCGGTGACCGGGAGGGCGTACTGGACCAGATCGATCGGATGATCGCCGAGGACGAGAAGAACGGCATTCTCATCTCGCTGTTCACGATCGTCGGCGTCGAGGACCTGGTGGGCGAACCTCGCTTCGAGGCGGCCATCGACCGCGCGGGCCTGCGCCGGTTCGCAGCCAATCTCGCGACCGGGATCTGATTACGGCGGGCCGCGGCTGGCTCCTGCCGCACACGGCGTGCCTCGCCCGCGCCGCCGCCCGGATCTTCTATCGGATCCGGGTCGTGGGCCAGACGCCGCCCGCTACCGGTCCCGTTCTATTCGTGGCGAACCATCCGAACTCGCTGGTCGATCCGGTGCTGGTGACCGCCGCCGCCGACCGTCCGGTTCGGTTTCTCGCGAAGGCGCCCCTCTTCGAGGAGCGGCTGGTCGGACCGCTGGTGCGAGCTGCCGGCGCGATTCCGGTGTATCGGCAGCAGGACGATCCGGCCCTCGTCGAGCGCAATGCGAGCGTGTTCGAGCAGGTGCACGCTGCGCTCTCGAGCGGAGACGCCGTCGGGATCTTCCCGGAGGGACTGAGCCACTCCGAGCCGTCGCTGGCCCGGCTGCGGACCGGTGCCGCGCGGATCGCGCTCGGCGCGGCGGAACGCGCCGGCGTCGAGGCTCCGATCGTTCCGATCGGGATCGTGCTCCCGCACAAGGACCGGTTCCGCTCGAGAGCCTACGTGCTCGTGGGTCGTCCCATCGATGTGCTGGATCTCCGCGGTCGGGGTGAGGACGACGCGGACGCCGTGCGCGAACTGACCGACCGGATCGAGAACGCGCTCCGCGACGTTACGATCAACCTCGAGCGGATCGAGGACGGACCCTTGATCGCCTGCGCCGAAGCCGTGTATGCGGCGGAACTGGATCTCGACAGAGCGCCGGAGGAGAGAGTCCGCAGGATGCGGCAGGCGAGCGAGCAACTGCGCGAGCTCCGCGAGCAGCAGCCCGAGCGGGTGGAGGCGCTGCTCGAGCGTCTTCGATCGTTCGCGGCGGCACTCGAGGCGCTCGACCTTTCGCCGAAGGGACTGGAGGCGACCGTGCGTCCCCGCGCGGCGGTCGGCTGGTCCGCGTGGAACCTCGTCTTCTTCCTGCTCGGGGCGCCGGCCGCCCTCGTCGGCTCGGTCCTGTTCTTCGTGCCCTACCGGGCGACCGACTGGATCGGCCGGAGACCGGGGCTGTCGCCCGACATCCGCTCGGCGCGGAAGCTGTTGGGAGGAGGGGTGCTGTACATCCTCTGGTGCGCTCTTCTCTCGGCCCTCGCAGGCTGGGGATTCGGTATCCCGGCAGGCATCGCCGCGGCGGTGAGCCTGCCCCTGCTCGCATTGCTCGCCCTCGCGGTCAGGGAACGGTGGCGGGATGCGCGACGGGAGGTCCGCCAGTATTTCGTCTTGAGGAGATCGGGTGATATCCGAGAGCAGCTGCTCGACCGACGTCGAGAGCTGGGCCGGCTGCTGGAATCGCTCCGGCGCGAGAGTTAGAGCGATGATCAGGCCGACGACAGCGATCACGCCTGCGGCGAGAACGGGGTAAGGTCATGACCGAGGCCGAAGGCAGCGTCCGCAACGACCGGAAGGCCCTGTTCGGCTGGGCGATGTACGACTGGGCGAACTCGGCCTATTTCACGACGGTCGCGGCGGCGCTCCTGCCCGCGTACTTCGAGCGCAGCGTGGTGCCGGAAGGCGGGTTCGAGATCTTCGGTCGCCTGCTCTCCGGCGAAGCGCTCTGGGCCTATCTGATCAGCTACGGCACCTTCGTCATCTTCCTCATTTCACCGGTCCTGGGCGCGGTAGCGGACTTCTCGAGCGCGAAGAAGAAGCTGCTGAGGGTGTTCGCGTACGGGGGGGCGATCTGCACGACGCTGTTCGTTTTCGTCGGCACCGGAGACGTGTTGATCACCATGGGCCTCTTCTTCCTCACCCAGGTGGGCTTCGTCAGCGCCAACGTGTTCTACGACGGCTTCCTGCCGGATCTTACGACGCCCGACACGATCGACCGGGAGTCGGCTCGGGGGTACGCGTTCGGCTACATCGGAGGGGGTCTCTACTTCGCGATCGCCCTGCTGCTGGTGACCTTCAACGAGCCGCTCGGGCTCGACAGGGGCATGGCCGTCCGACTGGCTCTCGCGGGAGCGGGACTGTGGTGGCTCGGGTTCACCGTGTTCGCGCTCCGCCGGTTCGAGGAAACCGGCGAGCCGAGCCCGATGCCCGAAGAACTGCAGACGGTGCCGCGACCCCTTGCCTACGCTCGGATCGGTTTCGGGCGGATCGGAGCGACCCTCCGCAGACTGAAGGGTTTTCCGCAGCTTCTCCTCTTCCTCGTCGCCTACATGATCTACGTGGACGGGATCCAGACGGTGCTGAACATGTCCTCGGTCTACGCGTCCGGGACTCTCGGGCTGGAAAGCACCGAGATCATGGCCACCTTCCTGATCGTGCAGTTCGTGGCATTCGGCGGGGCGTGGTTCTTCGGGCGCGTGGCCGGGAAGATCTCTGCGAGGCCGACGATCCTGATCTGCCTGGCCGGGTTCGCGCTGATCACCGTCGCCGCCTATTTCCTGCCCGAGCGGGTGCCGGCCGGGTTCATGGCGCTCGGCGCCTGCGTGGGATTCGTCCAGGGAGGCGCCCAGTCTCTGAGCCGAAGCCTGTATGGTTCGATGATTCCGGAGGAGGCGTCGGCCGAGTTCTACGGCTTCTACTCCGTGTTGTCGAAATTCGCGGCGATCTGGGGTCCGCTGATCTTCGCACTCGTCGTGACCCGGACCGGCTCGGGGCGGCCGGCGATCCTCGCGCTGATGATCTTCTTCGTGGTGGGCGGCATCCTGCTGGCCCTCGTGGATGTGGAGGAGGCGCGGGCCTCGAAGGAGAGGTGGAGCTTCGAGGGCGCACGGGTCGATACCGGGTGAGGGGGGAACGAACCCCGCAGCGATCCGTCGCCTCCCGCTTGCCCCCGTAGGCCCTGACAGCCGATCTTCGTGCGCATGTCCGAGGAACCGCCCACAT
>JARRPS010000281.1:0-5763 GCA_037382625.1 Gemmatimonadota bacterium
TCGGCGTTGCGGCCGTAGCGGGCGACGGTCTCGAGGCTCGCCACCTTGCCTTCGCGCTCGAGAGCCTCGTAATCGAAGTACACATCGCGGAACTCGATCCGGCCCTCGGCCCGGCCGAGGTCGATCGCGTCCGGAGCTTCCTGAATCTCGATCGGCAGATCGAGCACCTCGAACACCCGCTCGAAGCTGACCATGCTCTGGGCGAAGGAGACCGGGGCGTTCGTCAGGCTCTGCAGCGGTCCGTACAACTGCCGCAGGTAGGCGCCGAACGCGACGATCGTCCCGATCGTGAAGGTGCCGGCCAGCACCATGTGACCGCCCACGAGGTAGACGAGCGCGATCCCGATCGCGGTCGTGACGAGGATCGTGAGCAGCGAAGCGACGACCAGCCCCCAGTACGGGCGGGCATAAGACCAGATGCGAAGCAGAAGCTCCCGGGTCAGCTTCGGCGGCTTCTGGCTCTCGTCATGGCTGAGGACGGCGCCCCATCCGCGCATCGCGTTCCTTCTTCGAAGGTCGCTTCTCTTACGTCGACGACAGAGTGCGGAGGATCGGGCCGCGAGCCGCCGCCGGCAAGCCGGACTTCGCGGCTACTTGAGATCGCCGAAGTAACTTCCCTTCGTCACGAGGAAGACCTCCTCGAAGTTGTTCTGCCAGCCCGGCTCCTTGTCGACCACGAGAAAGGCGAACTGCGCGGCACCCTCACCGATCGACGCATCGCCCGTGGCGGAGAGCGTCGCGAAGTCCAGCTCCTCCCAGGGGTCCGTGGTCGAACCGGAGGCAGATCCGAGGGTCACCTCCAGACGATCGAGGCGGTTCGTCGTTCCTCCGTTCGGGAAATTCGCCGCGGAGATGATGAACTGCTCGAGGTTCCGCGAGCCGAGGTCGCAGAAGCCCTCCGCCCCATCGATCGGGCGGCGATCCATGTAGGCGGCCTCGACCGAGGCGGACCGGATCTCGTCGCCGTCCCGTACGACCCGCAGGAACCGCGCGCTGTCGTTCCGGAAGTTGCAGCCAGAGACATCGGAGCGGTCGTTCTCGAGGAGCGGGGTCCACAGCGAACGATCGCCGTAGACGTTGGAGGCCGAAGCGGTCCGGGCCACCTGGCTTGCCGTAGCGCGAACGAGGGCGCGCCACGCATCCGCTTCCGCCGCGCGCTCGGAGGGTATCAGCGTCCCGCTCGAGGGGGAGAATTCCACGTGATACCCGTCGATCGAGGTGAGGCGGTCGGCGATGGTGACGGCCGGTTCGCCGTTCCGGCTGCAGCCTGGCAACGCGAGCGCGAGCAGGCAGGTGAAGACGAGCTCGTGGCACCTCGGTCGCGCAGGCATGGCAGGTCTCCTTCGACGAAGTCGGACGACATCGGCGGCGACGGCCCGAGCCGGGACCCGTGTCCACCGTCTACAGACAGGGCACGGAGGTCAAGTCGCCTGACTTCCGCGATCTCGGCCGGCGTGCGATCATGTCCGCCACGAAACCCACGAAACGGACATCGGACGCGAGCGCGGATGAAGTCGCAGATCACGCTGGACGGGATCACCATCGAGGTGGTCCGGAAAAAGGTGAAGAATCTCAACCTGACCGTGCGTCCGCCGCAGGGTGAGGTGCGCATCTCGGCTCCCCGACGGACGACGCTCACCGAGATCCGCGCCTTCGCGCTCTCGAAGCGGGAGTGGATCCGGAAGCACCAGGAGCGGATGCGCGAGCGGGCGATCGACCCGTCGCGGGACCGATCTGCGAGCCCCGAATACATGCACGGGGAGAGCCTGCCGGTCTGGGGTCAGGCCTATCCGCTGGCCGTCTCCGTGACGACGGGGTCCGCGCACGTCGAATGGACCCGCGACCGACCGCTCCTGAAGGTCCGGCCGGGAGCCACCGTCGACGAGAGGCGTTCGGCCGTCGAGGCCTGGTACCGGGACCAGGTCCGCTCCGCCGTCCCCTCGTTGCTCGAGCGCTGGGAACCGGAGCTCGGAGTGAAGGTCGGCGGAGTCCAGGTGCGACGGATGAAGACGCGGTGGGGCAGTTGCACGCCGACGAGACGCACCATCCGTCTCAATTCCGAACTCGCCGCACGGCCGCCGGAGCTGCTGGAGTACATCCTCGTGCACGAGCTCGTGCACCTGCTCGAGCCGAGCCACAACGGGCGGTTCTACGCCCTGATGGACCGCTACCTCCCGGACTGGCGCGAGCGGAAGGCCGCGCTGGAGGGGAAAGGGTGAGACCGGGTCGGCACGCCGCGTCAATCCTGGATCGGGTGAACGGTCACGCGCTGTAACCTCCAGCCTTCGCCGTCCCGCCTCCAGACTTCGGCGAGTGCGGCCCTGGCCGGAGGCGAGCTGTCGCCGTCCGGCCCCACGTACGTCTCGGACACGATCCGCCGGGAGAACGCCGTGCTCCCCTCGACCGTGATCTCGAGCACCTCCGACTGCCGGTCGGACACGCGCCATCCGTCGTCGAACCAGCCGCGAATGCCGTCGACCCACGCCTGCTTGCCGATGACGGAGTCGCTCCCGATGGTCCACCGGCTGAAGTCGTCGGTCAGTCTGGCGGCATAGTCGTCGGCTCCGCCCCCGCCCGGCGCGGTCGCCGCGGAGAGCCGGGCGATCGCGTCCAGGATCTCCCGCTGTCCCGGTGACCACTCTCCCGGGGCCGAATTGAATCTCCGCTCGAGGGTCACGTGCGCGAACTCGCTGCGCTCTTCGCCGCGCACGTTCACGATGGTCCACTCCCAGCTGTCGAGGACTCCCGAGGCGAGGCCCTCCCCGCCGGTGACGTCCAGCCACAGACAGACGAACCGGTCGCGCTCGGCATCACGGCCGATGTAGACCGTGGCCTCGTAGGCTCGATCTCCGCCCGCTTTGCGCTCGCGCGAGAAGTCGTGAAAGCGCAGATAGTGGCCGGCGAGAACCCAGTCGGCGTCCACGTCGTGAACGACCTCTTCGCCCGCGATCGTTCCGGTCATCACCCAGTCCCCGGCGAAGTGGTCGAGCAGGGTCTCCTGCGTGGCAAGCTGCCCCGACGCGGCGGATGCCGGGAGCAGGAGCAGAAGGGGGAGAAAGGCAAACGACCTCTTCCCGATGGCCCTACGGTCCACGGTCTACCTCCGGATCGCGTCGGACGTCACCCGCAGAGGGTGCGAGGAGAACCGAAGGGCCGGTCCAGGCGCGGCCTACGACCTCCTGATACACATCCTCGAGGCGGACGGGGTGCAAGTCCAGACCCCGGATGGGGAGACCCTGGAAGCGGGAGGCCACCGCCTCCAGAGTCTCGCGCTCCTGCAGCCACACCGCCGTCCTCTGACCGGCGGGTCGCCATGCGAGGCCCAGGGCTTCCGCGCGTGCCCGGAGGACCGTCGGCTCCTCGCACTCGATGCCGGCCACCTCCACGGCTGAGATCCGCCTGCGCAGCTCCTCCAGCGTGCCTTCGGCCGCGAGCCTGCCGTTCAGGAGGATTCCGATCCTGGAGCAGAGGGTCTCGGCCTCTTCGAGGTAGTGGGTGGTCAGGAGCAGCGTACGACCCCGGTTCCGGAGCGAAATCAGGAGATTCCAGATCTGTTGTCGGGACTCGAGGTCGAGACCCACCGTGGGCTCGTCGAGTACGAGCAATGCCGGATCGTGCACGAGGCCCACGGCCACGTTGAGGCGGCGCTGCATGCCGCCGCTGAGCTGCGCCACCAGCCGGTCGGCGCTGGCCTCGAGGCCTACATCCCGCAGCGAGGCGGCCACCCGAGCATCCACCGCCTCGCTACGCACGCCGTACAGGCGGGCGAAGAAGCGGAGGTTCTGTCGGCAGGTGAGCTTCGGGTAGAGCGCGATCTCCTGCGGAACGATGCCCACCGCGCGCCGGGCCTCCCCGTCCAGCGGACGCCCGGCCATGCACACTTCGCCGGCGTCCGGGACCAGGAATCCCGCGAGAATGTCGAAGCAGGTCGTCTTGCCGGCGCCGTTCGGCCCGTGAAGGCCGTAGATCTCGCCCCGGTCCACCCCGAAGTCGAGACCCCCGAGGACCCCCTCGCCGCCTCGCTGCATCCGCAGCCCTTTCACCTCCAGGAGCATGGTCAGGACCCTCCTTCCTCGCGCAGCAGTCGCCGGTATGCACGCAGGCCGACCAGTGCGGCGAACAGCGCGAACCCGGCCAGCACGGCCAGGTGGTCCCCGACGGCGCGCCACCCGGCTCCCTCGGCCGACACCGCCTTGAGCGCCTCGTTCATGTGGAAGATCGGATCGAGTCGGGCGGCGGCCATGAGGTAGGGGGGTAGGATCGACGGATCGAAGAAGGTCCCTCCGAGAACGAGCAGAGGGACGCCGAGTGCCGCCAGGGGGCCGTTGACCTCTTCCGTCGTTCGGGCGAACCGGGCGCCGAAATAGAATCCGAGCGTCACATAGGCGAGGACGCTGAGTCCGACGATCGCCACGCCCAGCGGCAGGGAGCCATGAAAGGCGGCACCGAACGCGAACGCGATGCCGTAGACCACCACCGTCTGTACCGCCGCGATCACACAGAAGGCGAGGAACACTCCGAGGAAGTAGCGGGTCGGGGGCAGGGGCGACAGAAGCACTCGCTTCAGCGTGTGGCGCTCTCGTTCGCCCACGAGAACCGTGATCGGACCCCCCAGGCAGCTGAAGAACAGAGCGGCGCCGATCAGGATCCCGGGCGCCGTTCGGTCGAACGAGTGCCCGGTGCTCCCGCCCTCGGCATAGATGAGGCCGAACAGGAGAAGCATCAGGGCGGGGAAGAGCGCCCAGAAGAGAACGCTTCGCCGTGTGCTTCCGAGCTCGAGGAGGATCCGTCCCGCGACGTTCAGCATCTGCCCTCCTTGCCGGTTGGCTCATATCCTTACATTGTATAGATAGGCTGCAATCTTTACGGTGTCAAGTTCAGACGACAGGACAGCGCGAGTCGGGAATCCATACGTGAAGCGAACCCCCGCGAACCGGAGCCGGAGGGCCCGAGTGAAAACCAACGAATCGTACCATCATGGCGACCTCCGCCGGGCGCTGCTCGAGGCGGCTGGGGCGATTCTTCAGGAATCAGGGGCACCGGCCCTCAGCCTGCGGGGGATCGCACGGCGCGCCGGGGTGAGCCACATGGCGCCGTACCACCACTTCGCCGGCCGTGGGGAGCTGGTGGCCGCCCTGGCCGCCGACGGGTTCGAGAGGCTCGCCGCCGCGATGCGGGACGCGATGGAATCCGCCGCCGGTGCGGACCCCGTCGAGCGCCTGCGTGCCTGCGGCGTTGCCTACGTCGTCTTCGCGGTACGCAATCCGGAGATGTTTCACCTCATGTTCGGGAGGGAGCTCGCCGATTCTTCGGCACATCCAGAGCTGAGGCAGGCCGCCCGTGTCGCCTACCGGACGTTCGCCGCTGCTCTTCCCACGCCAGCCGCAGAGGCCGCCGGGCGGGCGCCTGCCGATGACGGCGACCCGGAGTCCAGGGAATCGGAGAACGAGATCGCGCTGCCTCCGATCGCGCTGGCGGCCTGGTCGCTCGTGCACGGGCTGGCGATGCTCGTCGCAGAGGGGCAGGTGGGCAGCGGCGCTGCCGGACCCGAGGAGGCGGAGCGCCTGACCCGGGAGGCGATGAGCGCGCTGCGGCTGTTCGGGCGGGGCAGGGAGGCGTAGAGACAAGGTGGAGGCCGCTTCCGGTTTCCCCGGCGGAAAGACGTTCCTACCTTGACGAACCGGAGTACCTCGCGGCCCCACCCGAATCGGTCGATTCGTCCCGATACCCCAGGTACCGGGACGCGCCCATAGACCATGGCTG
>JARRPS010000282.1:0-3232 GCA_037382625.1 Gemmatimonadota bacterium
GGGATCGATCCGGGTCTCGAAGGCGACACGATCTACAACGGGGCGCTCGACAACGCGTCGGGGATCTCCGGAATGCTCGAACTGGCCGAGGCGTTCCAGTCGCTGCCGGAGGCGCCCGATCGATCGGTCGTATTCCTGGCGCTCACCGCGGAGGAACAGGGACTGCTGGGATCCCGGCACTACGCAGCAGATCCGATGTGGCCTCTGAGAGACGCGGTCGCCGCGATCAATGTGGACGGTTTGAACATCTACGGGCCGACTCGCGATGTCCTGGTCGTCGGCTACGGCAGGTCAGAGCTGGATACCGTTCTGGCAGGTGCAGCGGCGAGGCGGGGTCGAACGCTCCGGCCCGATGCGGAGCCCGAGAAGGGGTACTTCTTCCGCAGCGATCACTTCGAATTCGCCAAGCGCGGCGTGCCCGCGATCTATCTCGGAGCCGGACTCGAGGACCTGCGCTATGGCGAGGACTGGGCGCGGGCTCGACACGAGCAGTACTCGGCCGAGCGCTACCACAAGCCGGGTGACGAATGGGATCCTGCCTGGAATCTGGAAGGCGCCGTCGAGGACTTGCGGCTGCTGTTCGACGTGGGGCTGGCACTCGCGGATTCGGACGACTGGCCGGCGTGGGTCGAAGGCTCGGAATTCCGGACCGTTCGCGAAGAATCCCGAGTCGGGGGCGCTCAGTAGGACCTTCGTCCAATGGCGTTCGAACCGAAGCGGTTTCAGACTGAGAGGCATTGCGAAGAGACAGGGCGTCGCCGGGCGGCCACGGCACGCGAGAACGGGAAATCGGGGGGACACATGTCGGAACTCTACAGATCAATCATGGGCGAGGTGGCGGGTCAGGTCGGAGACATCGCGAAGGAGCTCGGTACCGACGAGGAGACGGCGGCGGGGGCGATCGGAACGGCGGTCCCCCTGATGATCGGCGGGCTCTCGCGGCTCGCCTCGAGCTCCGACGAAGGGGCGCTCGCCCTCTTCGATGCCCTCGAGAAGGAAGAGGAAGAAGAGGAAGAGAAGGGCTTCTTCGGCAACATGGCCTCGCTGTTGACGAGTCCGCTGGCGCTGGCCGCCGGAGGAATGCAGGTCAACCGGATGTTCGGGGGTCGGAAGGGGCCGATCGAAGCGGGGCTCTCGGCTGCTTTCGGTCTAGGTCGCAAGGAGAGCGGAAACCTTTTCCTGGCCTTGACGCCGGTCGTGCTGGGTACGCTCCGCAGGCACAAGCGTCAGAAAAGGCTGGATTCGGCCGGCGTCGCCGACCTCCTTCGGCGCGAGGAACGGGAGATTCGCGAGGAGTCGAAGGAGCTGGATGGGCTTCTCGGCGTGTTCGACCGGGATGACGATGGCGGCGTGCTGGACGACGTCGCGAAGATGGGCGCGGCGGTCGTCGGAGCCGGAATCGTCGCCCGGATGTTCAAGCGCGACTGACCGTTCCGAACGGCTCGGTCGCACGGGCAGTCAGGACTCACAAAGAGGCGAAACACAAACCGAAAGGGACGGATCGAAATGGGACTTTTCGACTTCTGGAAGGACTCGGGAGAAGAGGTGGAGGTAGACGCGGGTGAGGACGTAGATGTCGAGTTGCAGAACCAGATGCACGGGAACGCGATCGCACGGACCGTGATCGGTCTCGGCCTCGAAGTCGAGGACCTCCGGGTCAGCTATTCGGACGGCATCGCTACGGTGAACGGCAAAGTCCCGAGCCAGGCGGAGGCCGAGAAAGTCGTGCTGGCCGTCGGCAACACGAAGGGAGTCGAGCAGGTGGACAGTCGGCTCGTCGTGGAGGAACCCGCCCCCGAGGCGACCATGTACACGGTGCAGAGCGGGGATTCGCTCTCCAGGATCGCCAAGGAAGTCTATGGAGATCCCATGAAGTATTCGGCGATCGTCGAGGCGAACCAGCCGATGCTGAAGGACCCGGACAAGATCTATCCGGGGCAGGTGCTGCGGATTCCGGTCCTCGACTGAGGCGGAAGGCAGTTGCGGTGAACGGCAGCCCGGGAGCTTTTTGGGTTCCCGGGCTGTTCACGTCCGGCTGGGTCAGGTAGACGAGTCGCCGGCTCCGATCAGTTCTCCCCAGGTCTCTGCCAGCCAGGCCGCGGTCGCGGTGACGCCCTCGGTGATCCAGGACCCCACCCAGAAGAGCAGTCCGCTCGCTGCGGTGTTGTCGAGGAAGCCGACGAGAACGGCTACGCCCACGACGACGCCGAACACGACCAACCCCTTGATCACCCAGCGCGCCGCTTCGCGCAGCAGGGCCCATGCGACGAGAACGAAGGCGATCGTCAGCGCCGCGCTGCCGACCAGCTGCTGTGGAATCGTATTGCTGTCGAGCATCCTCTCCCCGCGTCCGTCGATGGGCCGATCGGCGACGAAACCGGGTCCGTCCGCCCCGCCACGCTGACTCGAGCGCTCGCGCGCGAACCCTTTTCCGCCCCGGACGCGTAGAATCGGGCAGGGCACGCCCGTGGCGTCAAGTGGGGACGCCCGGCGCAGGGTGAACGTGAAATCAGGATGGGCCGGGGCCCGAGGAAGAGATCATGGCGGATTTCGGACGGGAACTGCTGAAGCGACGCGTACCGCAGATCGTAGGAGCTTACCTGGCCGGCGGCTGGATTCTGCTGGAGTTCACCGATTGGGCGGTGAACCGGTACGTCCTGTCCGCACACGTGACGGACTTCGTCGTCGCATCATGGCTGCTCCTGCTTCCGGCCGTCGCGATTCTCGCCTGGAATCACGGCAGCCCGGGTCGGGACCGCTGGAGCCGGGCCGACACGATCGGCGTAGGCCTGAACCTGGTCTTGGCCGCCTTCATCCTCCTTTCGCAGTTCCGGGGACAGAACCTCGGAGCGGCCACGAGCACCGTCGTCGCACAGGACGAAGAGGGAAAGCAGGTCGTTCGTCAGGTTCCCCTGCCCGAATCCCGCCACCGGATCGCGCTCTTCTCTTTCACGAATGAATCGGGAGACCCGGAACTCGACTGGCTGCAGTATGCGCTGCCGAAGGCGATCCAGATCGATCTGGCACAGGATCCGTTCGTCGTCGCCCTCGCGGACATATGGTACGAGAAGCAGGGTGGTACTGCCGATCATCCCCTCGCGCTTCCTCTGGCCCGCGAGGGGATGATCGGGAGTACCGCCCTGCTTCTCGTACCAGATGTCCGCGAGGGCGACGACGAACGGATCCTGCGCCAGATCGATCTGGATCGCCTTCGGCAGCGCGTACTGCAGCC
>JARRPS010000283.1:0-3229 GCA_037382625.1 Gemmatimonadota bacterium
TGACCTCGAACTCCGAGAAGCGACATGAATCCTGAGAGTTTTCAGATCTCGATCTGGGACATTCTGATCTTCGTCGCCTTCGTCGTGACGGTGGTCAGCGTCGGACTGTATCAGAGCCGGAGCGAAAAAGGCAGCGAAGACTACTTTCTCGCCGGCCGAGACCTGAAGTGGTGGCTGATCGGATTCTCGCTCATCGCCTCGAACATTTCGACGGAGCAGTTCGTCGGGATGAGCGGCAACGCCGCGAGTCATGTCGGCCTGGCGATCGCGAGCTACGAGTGGATGGCGGCGATCACCCTGGTGATCGTGGCCTTCGCCTTCCTGCCCTACTTTCTCCGGACCGGCATCTACACGATGCCGCAGTTCCTCGAGGTCCGGTACGACGGCACCGCGCGCACCATCATGGCGGTGGCCACGATCCTGATCTACCTGCTGCTTCTCGGTTCGGTCACGTACTCGGGCGCGCTGGTGATCAGCACGCTGGCCGGGAAGGCCGGCTACTCGCTGAGCCTCGCCACGGGATCGCTGATCATCGGCGTGATCGCGATGGCCTACGTAACGGCCGGGGGCCTGAAGGCCGCCGTCTGGGCGGACCTGATCCAGGGGAGCGCGCTGATCCTCGGCGGCGCCGTGATCATCAGGTTCGCCTTCCAGAAGCTCGGAATGGCGACCGAGGCGGCCTCGGTGGTCAGCGTGGAAACCGGCGCGGTCAGCATCCAGGCGCTGGCGCCGGACACGGGAGCGCTCGAGCGCTTCTGGGACCTGAACCGGCCGAGGATGAACATGTTTCTCCCGGCCACGGACACGATTCTCCCGTGGACGGCCCTGATGCTCGGGCTCTGGATTCCGAACTTCTACTACTGGGGCCTGAATCAGTACATCACGCAGCGCACGCTCGGGTCGGCATCGCTCGCCGAGGGCCAGAAGGGGATCGTGTTCGCGGCGTTCATGAAGCTGCTGATCCCGTTCCTGATCGTCGTTCCCGGAATCATCGCGTTCAACCTGTACTCCAAGGACATGCGGCTCGAGGCGCGGGGGGATACGGCAGGCAGCATGGCCGTCTACCTCGACGCGAACCCGGACACACGGTTCGTCGAGACTCTCGATACACCGACGGAATCCGAGATCTCTGCGTGGCCGGAGGGGCGCTATCTGCTCGCCGTCTATCCGGACGCGGAGGCGATCGCGGCCGTGCAGGCGACGAACCCGTGGGTCCTTCCGATCACGCGCGCCGCGCTGACGGGGGCCCGTGCGGCCGAGCACACCGTGTTCGTGACGGAAGACCAGTCGTGGGCGGCCGTGAACCCGGGGCTGGCCGAGGAGATCGAGTCCTACAATGCCCGCGTTCGCGCGGCTGCCGCAGCCGCGGGCGCCCGTACGACTCCCGAGAAGATGATCGCCTACAAGTACGATACGGCGCTGGCGCAGCTGCTCGGGCACGTGCTGCCACAGGGCGTGGGCATCGTGGGCTTCGTGCTGGCGGCACTGCTCGGCGCGGTAGTCAGCTCGCTGGCCGCGATGCTGAACGCGGCCTCCACGATCTTCTCGATCGACGTGTTCAAGAAATTCATCCGCCCCCGGGCGAGCCAGGAGACGACCGTGAAGGTCGGACGGTTCGCCGTCATCGCCTTCGGGCTCGTCGCGATCTTCCTGGCCCCGCAGCTCGGCGACCCCGCGATCAGCAACAGCATCTTCACGATCATCCAGGAGGGGCAGGGATTCATCTCGCCGGGCATCCTGGCGGTGTTCGCCTTCGGACTCCTCGTGCGGAAGGGGCCGGCCGTGTGCGGCACGGCCGGACTGATGACGAATATCCTGGCTTACGGGGCGCTGAAACTGATGGTGCCCGAGCTTCAGTTCCTGAACCGGATGGCGGTCTGCTTCGGCCTCTGCCTGCTCGTCATGGCCGCGATCACGGTGGTCCGACCCCGTGCCGAGCCGATCGTGTTCGAGCAGAACACGGAGATCGCGCTCGAGACTTCCGGCCTCGCGAAGCTGGCCGGCATCCTGGTGGTCGCCACGGCGCTGCTCTTCTACTTCCTGTTCAGCCCGATCGGGGTGGCGGGATGAGAGGATACGGGCCCCGCCGCGGCCGGGCCGGCAAGAGCTCCGGTCGCCGCCTCCGGAGCACGCTGATCCTGGCGATGGCCTTCACTGCGGCCCCGGAGCGGTTGCCGGCACAGGAGGCCGCTGCCGAGGAGGCGCCGCCGGACTCGGTCCGGCAGGAGGATCGTTACCTCAGCCTTCAATGGTGGCACCCGCTCGTAGCCGGCGCGGCGGTCGGCGCCGTGATGCTGGTGGATGAGCCGGTCCAGGAGTACATGCAGGACCACAGGTCGGAGCTCAAGGACGACCTGGCGGAGATCTTCCAGGAATTTCATCAGCCGGAGGTCGTCGGGGTCGCGAGCATCGGAGCGATGTCGCTCGGACTGGTGCTGCGCGATGCGAAGCTCGCCGAGACCGGCGTCCAGATCCTCACCGCGTACGGGCTCGCTTCGGGGATGATGATCGCGACGAAGTGGGCGTTCGGGCGCGACCGACCGAGTGTCACGCCCGACGATGCCTTCTCGTTCAACTGGTTCGAAGGCGGGTCGGATTCCGCGTTCCCCTCGGGTGCGGCTGCGGTGTCGTTCAGTCTCGCGACGACCGTGGCCGACGCCGTGGACGAGCCCGTCGTCACGGTGCTCCTCTACACGGGAGCCACTCTCAACGCCTGGTCCCGGGTGTACTCGAACAAGCACTGGCTGAGCGACGTGGCGCTGGGTGCCGTGTACGGAATCACGGCGGCGAAGCTCGTGAACGGGCGCTGGCGCCTTTGGGGCTGGAAACCGCCGACCGTGGGCATTTCGGGTGACGGCGGAATCGCGCTCGGCTACAACATCCGGCACTGAGGGAAGAAGGAAATGCAGCTCTCCACGCGCACACTCGGAAGCACTGGATTCGAGATCAGCCGCCTCGGTCTCGGCGCCTGGGCGATCGGCGGAGGCGACTGGTCCTTCGGCTGGGGCCCGCAGGACGACGCCGACTCGATCGCCGCGATGCACCGCGCCGTCGAACTCGGCATCAACTGGATCGACACGGCCGCCGTCTACGGTCACGGGCGTTCTGAAACCGTCGTCGGGCGTTTCCTGCGGGAGATGCCGGCGACCGAGCGACCCTTCGTGTTCACGAAGTGCGGCCTGGTCTGGGACCCCCGGGATCCGACCGTCGAGGAGCGGCGCACGCTTCG
>JARRPS010000284.1:0-3228 GCA_037382625.1 Gemmatimonadota bacterium
CTGGGCGCACTCGGGCGAGATCCGACGGCGTGACAGAGCCCACGATCCTACCCTGCCGCTCGACCGGATAGGCCCCCGCATAGTCCCTCAGCATCGGTCCTCTGGCCAGCTCACGGACCGACATGCTGGCCGGTACGGCTACGCCGGGCCCTCGCATCGCGGCCGAGACTGGAACGTCTCCGAGACGCACCCGCACGCGGTCGTAGCGGGCCGCCGCGGTCGCCGCGCTGTTGAGGAACCAGCCGAGCAGCATCATCCAGGCTCCGGAGATCTGCCCACCCTGCAGTCCCTCGACCCGGAAGCTCGCGAGAAACAGCATCAGTCCGCTTAGGATCAGCACCCAACCGAACGCCCGGCCAACGAAGGTGGCGATCCGGGTGGCGACGCCGAGGTTGCCGGTCAGACGCCAGATCAGCGCGCGAAGGATCCGGCCGCCGTCGAGCGGGAAGGCGGGGACCATGTTGAACACCGCGAGGACCAGGTTCAGCCAGGCGAGCGTTCCGCCGAGAACGGAGACCGACTCGAGTCCGATCGCGCCTGCCGCCAGACCCAGCAGCGTGAAGAAGCCGGCGAGGGTCAGGCTCGCGAGAGGGCCGGCGATCGTGAGAGCGAACTCGTCGCCGGGCGTGCGGGCTTCCATCGTCATCTCGGCTACGCCGCCGAAGATGAAGAGGGTGATCCCCCGCACGGGGATTCCCCTCGAACGTGCCACGACCGAGTGGGCGAGTTCGTGGAGCAGAACCGACAGGAACAGCAGCAGCGCGGCGACCGCACCCAGAACGAAGTAGTACGGCGCAATCCGTCCCGGAAGTTCGGCCGGAAGTCTCCAGGCCGAGAACGTCCAGGCGACCAGCGCGAACACGACGAACCAGGATGGATCGATCCGGATCGGGAACCCGAACCAGCGCCCGATCCCAAAGCCGCGAAGCTTCACGCGGCCAGCTCCGGAAGGGCCCTGCGCTGCAGCTGTTCGGGTGGACCGTTCCGATGCGGCCCGAGCCACCGACGCCACCAGGGAACCTGGCGCCGCACGACCACCCAGAGCCGTCCGCCCGCGAGGTTACGGATCCCGACGAAAGCCAGCGCAACGTCCGCCGGCACATCCAACGAGTATCGATCGCCCCGCCAGTCGAATCGCACTCTCCGCTCTCCGGGTGCCGCGACGCACTCCACGAAGGTCTCCGCTTCGATCCGGACCGCCCCGTCTTCGTCCGCCGCCACCGCCCTGTAGAAGTCGGGGTCGAAGGGCAACCCGGCATGACGCCGGAAGTTCTGGTCCACCGCCCAGTCGAACTCGTCGAGCCCGAACTCGGCCGCGGCCGCCTCGCGGTGATGGAGGAGCTCGTGGACGATCGTCTCCCAGAGCTCCGCCTCCCAGTCGAACATCGGGTCCTCGGCGGCGAGGTTCCGGAAGGACCCGTAGTGGAGGAGGATGCGCGACTGGGTGTCGGTCAGCCCGCCGGTGCCGTCGGGCCACTCTTCGGTGAGGCACTCCCCCATCGTCCAGATCCCCGGTAGCGTCGGGTGCCCCGGGGCGCCGTCCTCGACCACCAGGCCGACGACCCCTTCCCGGAACTCGGACGGGATCTCCTCGAACATCTGCGACGCCAGCTCGCGGAATCGCCGCGGGTTCATTCCGGGTTTCCGTTCCCGAGTCCACGGTGGGCGCCGAGGTACCAGAGAAGCGGCATCGCTTCCGCATCGTCGATGGCGGCGGACGCCACGACACGCGCGATGAAGATCGTGTGGTCGCCGGCCTGCACCCTCCGATCGACCTCACACTCGCAGATCGAGATCGCACCCGGGAGAAGCGGCAGACCGAATCGACCCAATTCCCAGGAGAGCCCCTCGAACTTGCCCTCCCCGGAACCGGCGAATCGCTCGGAGAGCGACCGGTGCCCCATCCCGAGCACGTTGATCGCGTAGCGCCCGCTCTCGTCGATCGCCGCGTGTGTTCGGGAGCCGGTCCCTATGCAGACCAGCACGAGCGGAGGATCGAGCGAGACCGAACAGACGGAGGTGGCCGTCAAGCCGACCGGAGAGCCCTCGCCATCGACCGAAGTAACCACCGTGATTCCGCCCGCCAGGCGTGCCAGTGCGCGCTTGAAGTCGGCCGGATCCACGCCGGGGGTCGTGCCGCCGTGCGTCTCAGGGCTCGATCGTCGATTCTCGATCATTCATCTCCGTCTGCGGTTCAAGGCGAAACACCCTCAGACCCGCGTACATATCCGCCACGAATAATGATCCCTTGAGGGCTCGCGCGCCGCGTGCCAGCGACCGGCTCGGAACGCCCGTGTGCCAGGCGCCGGTCGGTGCCGCCGTCGTTTCACGCCCCTGCCTATACAGGTCTCCGCGCAACTCACCGGCCACGTCAAGGCGGCGAACCCCGCCCGTACCGAAGGCCACCGTGAGCCGCTCCATCGGCGTGTCGACGTCCAGATCGCGTACCCCCGCATCCGGCGCTCGATACCATGCACGCTCCAAGGGCCGCACGAGGTCGGTGAGATCGATCAGCCGCACGCCGCCTCGGGGACCTGTCCCGCAGGCGTCGCAGCCGACGATCGACTCACCGACGAAAAGCCAGTCCCGCCAGCGACGCACCCGGTAGGCCCGCGCCTCGCTTTGCGATCCGCGCACGACTCCGGGCCGGGGGGAGTTCGATATACGGGCGACCGGGGCGGGCGAGTCCGGCGAGCCGGCGCGGATCCCGGCGCCCACGTCGACGATCGCGATCCCGTCGGCCCAGAGCGCGAGGAAGGCGAGCCCATCGCGTACATCGAGGTCGGCGATATGGCCCCCTCCACCGGTCATTGGGGCCCAGCTTCCGGTCGTCCGCGGACGGGTCGGGTCTGTGAAATCGAGACCGACGAGCCTGCCGGTTCCGATCGAGGCGGCCCATACCGCGCCCCGGTCCACCGACACGGCCGAGGCCCCGCCGGACAGCTCGCCGCCCACCCGGGCGATCGGTCGGGGCTCGGCGGGCCGTGAGAGATCATAGACCACGAGGCCCGCGTCATCGCCCGCCGGACCGGAGAGGGCCGCGACCGCCCAGCTGCCACCGGCACCGATCTCGAGATCGTTCACCCTCTCGGCACCCGGATCGAGCGAGCGGTTGAATGCCGGCGCCTCCGGATGGCTGACGTGCCTCAGGTCGATTCGGGCGTCGGGATCGGTGCTGACCCAGGGCAAGTCGCGCCCATCCATGCCCTGGTAGACGCGGTGACGGGG
>JARRPS010000285.1:0-3215 GCA_037382625.1 Gemmatimonadota bacterium
GTCGTGAACGTCCAGGAGCGGAACCCTCCAGGAACGCATGAAGGAACTGCAGAAGGCGTAGCAGGCATGGAACAGGCCCTGCCAATGAGAGAGCCGGTCGGGGGCCACGTCCACCGCTTCCTGCCAGGCCGCGATCTCGAGCTGGGCCGTGTGGGCATCCGCGAACCGCCACCCGAGCCGGGCCTTCGCGTAGGCGCGATCGGCCGGGCTCAACCGGTCCCGGTTCGACCAGACCCGAGTCGCGATCTCGTCCCACGATGCGAGAGTGGCCGCCGCCGTCGGATCGGCCACGGCCGACGGATTGAAGCTGCCCTCGTAGCCCTCGTACAGTTCGAGCGCCGCGAGCGCGAAGGTGCTGTCCCGCGCGAGCGCCTCCCGGAGCAGCCGGGCCCGCGCGTCGGACTCGTGGGGGTGAGACCGGATGAACAGGCGCACAGCCGCGGGCTCGTACGCGTCGAGCGTCGCGATCCGATCGGCCGGCAGTCCCACCTCCGCCGCCGCGAGACGGACCACGAGCACGTGCGCGAGGCGTCCGAGGCTGTCGGCCGGGCCCGCTGCCCGCGCCACGGTGAGAACAGACCCGTCCGGGACACGGATGAGAGACGCGCCCACCTCGATCCCCCGGTCGGACGCGGAGACGCGACTCTCCAGCACCCTGCCGGCGTCCATCCTCCGCCCGAATCTCCGGATCGCGTCCGAGGAGGATTTGCCGTCCCGTCCGCCCGCGACGCCACGCCACGCCGCCTCTACCTCGGTCTGCGAGGCGGCGTGGAGGTTGTCCCAGTCCGCGAGTTCGGCGTGGATCCGGGCCGTGACGAGTTCCGCGAGAGACGAGTCGACTCCGACCGGCCGCACGGGCAGCACCGCCACGCGGCTCTCCGTGTCTGCCTGTAGACCCCGGACGCGATCCAGCAGCGCTCCGGTCGCGGCGATGAGCCCGATCGTCGCGAGCGTGCCCACGATGACCCGGACCCACGGCGAGCCGTGCTTCACCGTCGCCCCTTGCCTCGCCGTCGATCCGATTCTCCGGCGCCCGGAGTCCACGTCCGGTCCGGGCGGCGGCGCTTCCGCCGCCGGAGCCGCGGCGGAAGGAGCGTGTCGGGGGCTCTCGACGCCGAGGTCACCCGTCTCGATCATCGCGAGGATCGCCGGGTCCGGAGGAATGCCGAGGTCCTCCTGCAGCCTCCGCGCGTGCTCGGAGAGGACCTGCACGCCGTTGCCGGGATCCCCCGACGCGGCGAGGGCTCGCGCCAGCGCGACGGCCGCACGCGAGTTCCAGGGGTCGTGGCGGAGGGCCTTTTGCCTCCACTTCAGCCCGGACGGGGTGTCGGCGTCCGCCTCGGCGCGCCCGGCCAGCGTTTCGAAGGTCTCGAGCGCCGCCGTGGCGAGGGCCTGCCGCTCCCGGTCCACCCAGCGCTGGTACTCGTCCGCGCCGTCGAGGTGAAAGCCGTCGAGGAAGGGACCCCGGTAGACATCTGCCGCGCGAGCGTGGTCCCCGTTCGACCTGGCCAGCCGGAACTCCCGAATGTCGGACCTGACAAGTTCGGGATCGAGACGCACGTAGTCCCCGGACGTCACGACGGCCTCCGAGCCGAGGGCCTTCCGCAGGAGGTGGAGCTGGTTCGCGAGGCTGTGTCGGGCTCGCTCCCGGTCGACCGACTCCCAGAGCAGGGCGACGAGGCGGTCCCTCGTCACGCCATCGCCTTCGGCCGAGGCGAGAATCGAGAGAACCGCGATGGAACGCGGCCGTGTCAGCTGCCGGCGGGTGGCGCCCGTCGGCACGCCGAGATTCAGCTCGCCGAGGAAACGGAGCTCGATCATCGCGTGAGCGCGGTCTCACCGAAAGTAACGTCGGGGCCGGTCAAGACTGATTATCCGTCTCCGGGACGGATCATAAGAATAGGTCTTTTGGGATGGGGCCGCCAAGAGAGTGAGATCGGCTGCCGGAGGACCTGCGGCGATGGGGCCTGCGATCGGGGAGGACGCGGGGCCCGGCCTACGTGGCCGGGCCCCGGGTCGTCGAGAAGGTCAGTTTCCTCCCATCATCGCTGGATACGAGAGTTCCGGTCGCACCCAGCCCTCCATCTCCCGGACGGAACGCAGGGTCGCGCCCGTCTGCCTCATCAGGGCCTCCTGGTCCGCGCCCAGCGTTTTGTCGATCTGCGCGCCCAGCGTCTCGAAGTGAACCTCGTCCCGGGCGTTCTCCACGAGCAGATACATCGGGAGATCGTCGCCTGTGATGTACTCGTACACTCGGAATCCGGTCTCGATTCCATGATCCCCGTATGCCTTCGCCCAGGCGTTTGCCGACGCCTCGAAGTCTGCCGTCTTCGTGGGATGGACGCGGAACTGCACGTAGTGCCGGTACGGCTCGTCCGCCTTGAAGGCCACACCCTCCGGGTTGTACGAGAGGTCGGGACGGAGGAGCAGATAATACATCTCGCGGCTCTCGACGAGCGCATCGCTTTTCGCGGAGATCCGCGACGCCTCATCCCCCACCGCCGTCATCGCGGCGCCCCATGCCGCGTTCATCCGGGCCATGTCCGCGGGGCCGTACCCGGGCATCGCGTACGTGAAGCCGAGCTCTGCGCCGGTGATCGTCACCCAGGCCACGTCCTTCGCGCCCCTCTCGTTGAACAACCGGGCGAAGTCGCGGCCGGCCTCTTCGTACGCCGCCTGGTCCGAGATGGCGACGTGGTCGGCGAAGATCGTGTACCAGGTGGGCTGCATGTCCTGCGCGGTTGCGGCGGGCGCCGTGGCGAGAATCGTCGCCAGCGCCCCGAAGAGGAGCTTTCTCAAACGTACCTCCTTGCGGATGACAGACAGTTCGGGACCCGCCAGCATCGCCCCAACTCCGCAACGAGGTCAAGGACCCCGGATCCGGCGATCGGTCCGGGGCACAGGGGGGAAAGTGGCCGGGAGACTGCCGGTCAGTACGCCCTGAGATCCGTCATCGCCTCGGCGATGTCTCCCACCTGCGGCAGGATCGTCTCCTCGAGGCGCGGCGCATAGCCGACGAATGTGTCGGTGGAGGCGAGCCTCCGGACGGGCGCATCGAGCCACTCGAACAGCTCGTCCGCGATCCGGGCGGCGATTTCGGCCCCCCAGCCCCACGATTTCGCATCCTCGTGCGCCACCAGGACCCGGTTCGTCTTCTTGACCGAGCGCGCGATCGATTCCATGTCGAGGGGAGTGAGTGACCGCAGATCGAGCAC
>JARRPS010000286.1:0-3213 GCA_037382625.1 Gemmatimonadota bacterium
CTCGACCTGAGCATCTTTCTCGTCAGCGCCGGCGTGGACTGGGTCCGGAAGGGCGCGGCCGGAGCAGCCCATCTCAATCCGTTCGATCCGAACATGGGAGACATGGTCCAGAAAGTGGTCGATGCGGGCTGCACGATCATGGTGTGCCCGCCGTGCGCGAAGTCACGCGGCTATTCCGACGAGGACTTCTTCGACGGCGTCCTGATCACGGGGTCGGGCGCGATGCACGCGCTCATCAAAGAGGGGGCGGCGACGCTGAGTTTCTGATCGACCGGGGCACGAATCGATCCACCGCCCGGCTTGTGCTGCCCGGGCGGTGCATCGGTCGCTCATTCCTGGCGCAACGGCGGCATCGGTAGAGGAATGTCGAACTCGGTGGCTCCGACTCCCACGCCGCCCTCACAGCTGTTCGGCGGCGCCGTCGACACTCGTCTCGGCGACGGCAGCTCCGAGGCCCAGAACATGAATCCCAGCATTCCCGGGGCCCATTCCGGCCTGTCCGGGTGCGGCAGAACGCGCTGCACGAACTCACTCGTCGCGTTCTGGAGCGAGGACGCGAAGTCCACGCATTCCGGGGCCGGCTTCCGACCGGTCACGATGTAGAGGCTGCCGGTGAACATCTGCGGAGCGAGCGGAGGAATCGGGGGATCGTACCGGGACTTGCCCTCGACGTGCTCGTACCAGTTGGCGATCGCGTCGTCCGCCGAGCCGGGCTGCCGGTTCGGCACCATCGCGTTCGCGTAGTCCAGCACAGGACTCGCCGGATCCAGCCAGTTGATCGTGGCATACCGGGTCAGGGCGATCAGCCACCGGTCGCCGGCCGCCAGGTCGATCGTCAGGCGTGTCTCAGGATTCGTCCCGTTCTCGTCATAAGGGTAGACCGAGCGGTACGCGTCGATGAACGCCTGCAGGCCATCCAGGTTCGGATTCGTGTTCTCTTCGTAGTCGATCTCGATACCGACGCCGAGTTCCCCGGCCACGGCGGCGGCGTTGAGGCCGAGCTGTGTCGCGTCCGCAGCCAGCGCCTCGTTCCAGTCGTCCGTGTAGGTGATACCGCCGATCGAGAGCGTCACCCGGACACCTTTGCTCTTGAAGTAGTCGACGACCGACAGCGTCATCCCGCGCGGGACTCCGTTCAACGTGATCTCGTCTGTCGTCCCGTTCAGGAGACGCAGCGGATTCACGAAACTGAGCACGACGAGGTTGACAGATGGGAGTCCGTCTCCCCGATCGATCAACCAGTGATTCTTCTCGTCGAATTCCGTCATCTCCCGCTCGGAGCCCCAGAGACAGGCGTCTTCGCCGCAGTGCCAGGATCCGTAGATCTGAATCGGCGTGGCGTCATCTGCCAGGGCCGGTCCGGAACCGCCTGCTCCCTTCTTGCCCCCCTTGGCGAAGTGAATCTCCGGATCGGCTTCGGTCGGAGTGTCACCCGAGCAGGCTACGAGCACGAAAGCGAGCGAGAGGACGGCGAGGAAGAGCGGGTTGCGCGGACGCATGATGCACCTCCGGATCGAGACTGCGGGGAGGATCAAAGATCGCCCATCCCGGGGGGCTCTGCAACGGAACCGAGCTTGAATTCGACGCGCTGATGGTCGAGAATGGGCGGTCCGGCGCGAAGATTCGCAGGGAAGACGCTAGCCGTCGGACGAGACCCGACTTCCTCCCTGCGCCGCCAGCCGCTACTCTGGGGTCGAGGCAGTCTCCTGAATCACGACCCGTTCGAAAGAGTTGACGATGATCCATCGCTCGAGATTCTCCGTTATCGCGCTGGCGGTCCTGCTGGCGGCCTGTGCTCCCGAACCGGCGTCCGAGATGCCGGAGCCGACCCCGCTCGACCCGGCCACGGTTCGCGCCCAGGTCAGCGAGTTCGTGTCGACCTGGAATGGGGGCGACGTCTCCGGACTGGGTGCGCACCTCGCGGAAGATGCAGTTCTGATGCAGCCGGACGGGGATGCGCTCGAGGGCCGCGAGGCGATTCTCGCGGCGATCGTCGACAATTACGATTTCACAATGATGCAGCAGACGGCGACGGTCGACGAGGTCGCCGCGATCGGCAAGATGGCGTACGCCCGGGGAACCTGGACCGTCGAACCGACGGCGGCTGCTGGTGACGACGCGCCCACGATGACCGGGAAATGGTCGGCGATCTACAAGCGTGGACCCGATGGGGGATGGCAGACCTGGCGGTGGATCTGGAATCAGCCCGCGGGGCAGACGGCGGGAGTCACCGTCTCACAGTAAGCCGCCTGGCGTCTGCGTTCGGGCCGGCCCGCCCTCCCGAGCCTGTCGTCGAGTCGTATGTTGATCCCGGAGAGCACGGCGTTCTCCGGGATCGTCACTCTACCGGCATTCCTGCAGACGAATGGAGAGTACGTTGCTCGAGTCTCGAGGGACCGCGCTGATTCTCGCGGTCGCGTACACGGTGGCGGCATGTGCAGGAACCGATTCCGGCGACGTCGCCGGGGAACAGCCCGATACGAGGGACCGGACCGCCGTCCTGCTCGACACCCTTCCCGCCATCATGAAGGCCGCCGACGTGCCCGGTCTCCAGCTCGCGCGGATTGAATCTGGAAAGCTCGCGGAGACGGCGGCTTTCGGCGTCGCGAGCGCCGAGACCGGATCTCCGGTGACGGATCGGACCGTCTTCGAGGCCGCGTCCCTCAGCAAGCCGGTGTTCGCGTATGCCGTCCTGCGCATGGCCGACCGCGGCGAGTGGGACCTCGACCGACCCCTGTGGGAGACTCTCGAGTACGAGCGCCTCGCTCACGATGAACGGGCTCGCTCGGTGACCACCCGACAGGTGCTGACCCACACCACGGGCCTCCCGAACTGGGGCGGAACCCCTCTCGAGTTCAACTCCGATCCGGGCGAGCGCTGGAATTACTCCGGGGAAGGATTCGTCTACCTTCAGCGCGCGGTCGAGAAACAGACCGGTCTCACGCTCGAGGAGATCGCGACACGAGAGGTATTCGAACCGCTCGGCATGACGTCCTCACACTACGTCTGGGTCGACGCCTACGACTCGCTGGCCGCGATTCCGCACGATGAGCTCGGCGGCACGGCGAATCGTCGGAAGCCGGAGATCGGCAACGCGGCGGCAAGCCTGCATACGACCGCCGTGGATTACGCGCGCTTCGTGGTCGCGCTCCTGCGGGGCGAGGGACTGAAGCCCGAGACTCACGAGGCCATGCTCGCGCACGCCGCGGAGCT
>JARRPS010000287.1:0-3205 GCA_037382625.1 Gemmatimonadota bacterium
CCGGCCAGTTCAGGGCCGTTCGTGAAGTTGAACTGGGGCGCCGTCGCGACGGGCTGCTCGACGGGCTCGGTGGGGGTGTCCTGGCACGCGACTGCGAGCAGCGCGGCGCAGGCGAGGACGAGGGGGATGCGGGCACGCATGTGGCACCTCCTATGCCGGGGTGGGTGCCCGACCAACCCTGCGGTTCCCCCCCGGCATGAGGAGGAATCCACAGGGCCGGCCAGGCGGAACGATGCTGCTGCTCGTAACCGTACAGGACAAGCATCACCCGAGTATCACGGGACTCTCACCAGCAACTGTACGGGTCAGCACTCGTCGAGGAGGGAGGGTCTGACGAGCGGCTGCGTATGTGGGGCCGCAGTCAATAGAAAGTTATCGTTCCCAGGCCAATTCAAAGTTGACCGATCTGTCGACCATTGCGTGGAGCGGTAGTACCGGCCGGCGTCATTGACCCCGAAGCGAAGCGCGTGGCCAGGATACGGCGCCGCGGGCCGGGGCGGTTCCACCCGCCCCCAGCCCGCGAACTGCGGGCTCGAACCCTGTGCCCAGATTCGATTCAGTTCGAGATTCAGCCTTATTCGACCACCTCAATCTCCACCGAGGAACACCGACAGGCCGGCCGTAAGATAAATCATATTGCGCTCGGAAAAGTCATCGGAGTCGAATCCGTGCATGAAACCGGCGGCCATCCTCGTTCCTACGCGCTGAGCAATGGGAATCTTGAGGCCCAGTTCGCCCAGCACGCCGAACTGAGAGGAATCCTGTTCGCCGTCCTTGACGTACAGGAAGGAAGGTCCAACCCCTATGTAGGCCCGTGTGCGATCCGGATCGCTCGAGAGATGGTACAGGAGCTTCAAAGCCGAGCTGATGGCGAGGGGGTTGTCGCTTCCGTTGAGCGCCAGGTAGGCGACACTCAGGCTCGGTTCGAGCGATGTGACATCGCTCAGAAAGAAGCCGGCACGCAGACCTCCCGGCGGTGCGAGTAGAGAATTCAAGACTCCACCGATGGGAAGCGAAACGGAGAAAGACTCCGACTCGGTCTCGTAGGCAAGCGCCATGTCGAAACCCAGCTCGGTCACGCCCTGCTGAGCAAAGGCTGGTCGCATCGTCGCGACCGCTACGAGGGGGACGAGCAGCGTGAGCACGATTCGTCTGGACATGAGTACCTCCAAGCAGTGGGCTCCCGTGGCTGTTCTCTGCAGCGGACGGCCGCCCGTGAAACGAAAGTAGCGGAGAGCGGGAGTTAGCAGCGCATACGAGCCTCCTTGTGCCAGGGATACCGATCGAGAGCTAACCCGACGTTGTTCACGCCCGGTCAAGCCTTACTCAAGCGGTATCACAGCGGGGCCGCGTTCCTATGGAGAGCAGGGTCCGTCCAGCGAACCGTAGGTGGGGCCTATCTATCCGGCAGAGGCGAGCCTCGGAAACTCACTGTTGGGAATCTATGACAGGAGTGTGATGTTTTGCCAGACAATTCTACAGGCTGGCGTCATAGCCCCCAAAGCGAAGCGCCCGGCCAGTCCGAACCCGGGTGCTTCTGAAGAAGTGCAACTGCACCCGAACTGTACGGGCCTATCCTTGGCCTGTGCAGACAATCTCGAAAGTGAAGGCCCCGGACACAGTCACATCGCCGTTCGCGTTGATGGTGAGGTGCTCCGCTCCCGTCGCACGAAAGTTTGGGCCATCGATAGAGATTTAGTTCTCGCGAATGATGGCGTGGATCACCTCGCCCGGACCAGCTCGATACATGGCGGGGTCGGTCGCACCTCGTGCCTCCCACACGATTCCACTCAACATGCCTTCCGCAAGGAAGGGCAGCTGGGATGTGGAAGGCTCGAGATACAAGAAGTCACTATACCGGCCCGCCGAGTTCCAGACTCGGTGCCATCGATAGGGGACTTCGCCATAGAAACGGAGATCCTCTCCGAGGCACGGGGCGGGAGTAACGTTGTCCGCAAAGAAACTGCTTTCAACCCAGACCTGGTTGGCCTTGAATGGCGGGACCGCTGCTTCCGCTTCAACTCGAGGCGGTTCCACCGGCGTGGTGTCGCAAGAGACAGCGACGAGTGCAAGAGCTGCGAGCGAGGAGAGGGAGAGAGCGCGCATGGGATACCTCCTTCTTGCGCGGTGCTCATCCGGCAGGGGCCAGACCGAAGGGGCACTTCAGCGGCACGCATTCGCTCCGGTAGCCTCCCCATCCAAGTCAAAGTTGACCCAATTGTCAAGTTTTACGTCGAGCACGCGAACCTGTTTGCCTCACAATCCACCACCTTGCTGGTTCCGGCACGACCGCGCTCCCGTCCGGGAATGTCCACCTCGGAGACACCACGCCGGACTCGGTCGCAGTCGGCTCCGCGTCCAGGAGCTCGGCAATTCCCTTCCCCGACGCATGGCGGTACTGCGTCTCCCGAGTGAATCCGTGCGATCCGGTCGAACGTTCGGCGTCTTTCATGGGGCGTCGTGTCAGCGGGTAGTTCCAGTCCCGGAGGCTCCGTGTGACGGTTCGCCGGAAAGATGACCGGCAACACGTCGCCCGAGGTGCTCCGGAAGGCGTATCGCCGCCAACCCGAAGACCGAGAATGGGAGCAGGTGGACCGCATCCGGGCGCGGCTCGAGGGCGTCTCAGCGGCCGGGAGAGACACCGGGAGAATTGTAACGAATGAAGCGGCTTTGTAAGATATTGAATCGCTGCGGCTTGTGGAATGACCGGGGTGGGGGTCGAACCCACGACCTACGGATTAAAAGTCCGTTGCTCTGCCAGCTGAGCTACCCGGTCAGATATATTTTGCAACACTTTACGCGCTCCCCGTTTTCGCCGGTATGGCTACGTCCCGAAAACCGAGCGCGAATCTTATCCTGGTGCTCCTCCGTTGCCGTGCTGGGCGGCTTTCGGTAATGCCGCTCGAGCACTGCGTGTGACGTGTTGCCGGTAAGGTCGCCAACCTTCGCGGCGTCGCCTCCCGCCTCTTCCCAGCTTGCCGTCACGTGGGCCTTCTTCACCCCATGATAGGCTCGACCTTTAACCCACGGAATACCGAGAAGTTTCTCCGCCTCGTGTAGTTTCTCAATCGGACCACTCGAGCCGGTCACGTCGAATCCGCCCCAGGGTGAATTGGCGCCGCGTGTGCTGCCTTCGTGTCCGCCCGGCAAGAGCCAGCCGTGCGCCTGGACTTCCGGTCGTTTCAGCGCCTCGAGAATCAGTTCC
>JARRPS010000288.1:0-3204 GCA_037382625.1 Gemmatimonadota bacterium
GGCGCTCATGGGCGACGATACGCTCGTGACTGTTGCTCTGATCGCTGCGATGTCATGCCGGTGTAGACCGACAGCAGGGTCGACAGGAATCGGCCGGATGAACGCCCCCCGTTCACCACTCCAGATCCGCCACCCAGATGTCGCTGTCGTACTCGGATATCGTGACATAGAGATTCTCCGGGCCCACCGTCAAAGGAGGAGCCTGAAAGATGTTGACTATCTCCTTGGTCGGGTCGTCGAGCGCCACGATCTTCGTCACCTCGCCTCCCCCCGCTGGAATCCAGCAGATGCCTACTGAACCCTCCCAGGAATAGCACCAGAAGTAGATCCGAGATCCGTCTGGCGAGTACCGGGGGGTAGCGAATCCTCCCTGCATCGGATAGCGGGCGAGGACTTCTCCGGTACGAGAAACTGAGATGATCGCCCAAGCGGTCAACCCATCACACACGAGGCCGCTGCCATCGGGTGCCCAGTCCGGCGAGCTGCAGGGGAAGTCGGTCAGGCGTGCTGGATCGCCCCAGGGCAGGCCTGGACCATCCCGAGAGAGCGTCCAGACATGCAGGTTCTCGTCGCCCTCGGGTCCGCTCGAGTGAAACGCAATGGTCAATCCATCGGGCGACCATGCGGGACCCGATGCAAAGCCCCGAAAATGTGTGAGCTGTCGAGGAGTCCCTCCTGAAGCCTGTGCGACGAACACCTGTCCCATCTCCGACCCTTGCAGCGAATAAAACGCGACCTCGGTTCCATCCGGAGACCATATCGGACCGAAGGCATGACCGTTCACCTCGGTCACCACCTCCGCGTTGCCACCGCGAAGTCGTCGCTTGTAGATGCCGAATCTTCCCCGGATGCTGCTGTCGAACACCAGCCATTCCCCGTCCCGCGACAGGTCGTGGTCCTCGATGATTCGATTGCCGTCCGTGACGGGAACGGCTGCGCCGATGGAGGCGGAACCGGAATCCGGGATGGGAACCGACCAGATGTTCTGCGACACCGTGAGCTTGGCCCAGGCGATTCGCTTCCCACCCGATGAGAGGGAGATCGAGTGGGGATCCGATGGGCCGGGTATGCTTCTCGGGCTCCCCTTCGATCCTTCGGGGGTGACCTCCACCACGTAGACTCCTCTCGGACCCTCGCGATCGGACACGAACAGCAAATGTCGGCTGTCCGGAAGCCACTGTGGGCTGACGTTCAGGCTCTCCCCGTCCGTGATCCGAATCGGCTCACCACCCCGCGTATCCAGAATCCAGATGGAAGCGCCGCTCACGTTCACGCTGAATCGCCAGAGAGGGTTGCCGTTCACATAGGCGACCCAACGGCCGTCCGGGGACCAGGCGAATGAGTGCGGCCCGTATGGATCGACCGTATGAACACCTAGCAGTTCGCGTTCGCCGTCCGGGTCCGTAGCAGCGAAGATGCTATCTCCGACTGAGAAGACCAGACGGGATCCGTCCGGCGATGAGACGTACTCGGGAAGGTAGCTTCGTAGCGTGTCAGGATAGCCGAGACGGATCGCCAAGGTCCGCGACGCGCCCCCGTACTTCCCCACTTCCCGCCATTCGCAGAGCCACTGAAAGGCAAACTCGCAGGACCGAAGCCGCACGGACATACCGTCACGTGTCCACTCGGGAAGCCACTGAACACTGCGTCCTTCCTCGGACTGCGCGGGCCGCATCGCACCACTGCTTCCCGCTTCGCTGACATTCCGCACTTCCATATGTGCGTCGAAGAGCGGGCCCACGACGTAGGCTATATCCGTTCCACTCGGGGAAAGCGCCGGCTGGAACTCGATCCCGGGAGCGTTCGTGACCTGAACGAGGTTCGAGGTGGTGATCTCGAGCGGACCCTCGTTGAACCAACTGCCCGAGGACCACAGGACGGCAATCAGGACCACGGCGAGAACGGGAATCGCCAGCAACCACCAGCGACGCGCCTCCGGGGCTGGCTCCGTTGTGAGCTCGGCGGGCGTCATCGCCATGGCGGCCGGCGTCGCGGACAGGTCCACCTGCACGTGAGGCGTGCTTGTGAGCAGCACCGCCTGCAGGGCCTGCGCGAACTGGGAAGCCGTCGGGTAGCGATCCGCGGGAATTCTCGCCAGCGCTCGCGCGATCGCGTGGTCCAGGGCTGGTGGCACCGTGTCCCGCAGCCCGTGCAACGGCGCGGGAGTCTTCGACAGCCGCTGCGCCTGGATCGCCTGCTGCGTGGCACCCGTGAACGGCGGTTCGCCCGCCAGCATCTCGTACAGCACGCAGCCGAGGGCGTAGATGTCCGTCCTTCCGTCGAGCATCTCCTCGGCCGTCGCCTGCTCGGGGCTCACATAGAGCGGGGTGCCCACGCCCAGTCCGGTCCGCGTGATCCGATCCTTCTGAGCGGCCTCCACGGCGCGCGCGATCCCGAAGTCCGCGATCACCGCGTGCCGGTCGGAGAGCAGAATGTTGGCCGGCTTGATGTCCCGGTGGACCACCCCCTCGCGGTGCGCGTAGTCCAGCCCGTCGGCCACCTCGATCGCGATCCGAACCGCCTCGTCCACGGCGAGCTGCTTCTCCCGATCCAGGCGCTGGCGTAGCGACTCGCCCCTCACGTACGGCATGACGAAGTAGAGCAGACCGTCCGCTTCGCCCGAGTCGTGGAGCGGCAGGATGTGCGGGTGCTGAAGGCCGGCGATGATCTCGATTTCCTGCAGGAACCGCTCGGCCCCGAGCGTGGCGGTCAGCTCCGGGTGCAGGACCTTGATGGCGACCTTGCGTCGGTGCTTCTGGTCCTCGGCCAGATAGACGGTCGCCATGCCGCCGCGGCCAATCTCCGACTCGACGGCATAGCGATCCGCGAGTGCCGCTCTGAGCCGTTCCAGCAGGTCGGGCATGCCTGCCTCCTGAGGGAACGAGGGGGAATTATATCAATATATGGGACAAATGCTCGAATGGCCTGTCCGTAGCCATCTGCCAGACAGCCACCTGGTCGGTAGGTGCGACTGTATTGCAGTGGCTGGTTTGACGGGGGACTGGGCCAGTTGGTGTGCTAGCATGCTTAGTCGGCGTGGGGTGTGTGGCCGACCTTGGGATTACAAGGCGTATCCTGCAGATAGCGACTGTAGCAATTGAGGTGGACTTCTGCGGAAAAGTCCACACTGGGTATTAAGTTCAGCGGCGGGTTTCACACCTCTTGTGACTGGAACCTTGCGCACTTGGTCGCACACCCTACTCG
>JARRPS010000289.1:0-3195 GCA_037382625.1 Gemmatimonadota bacterium
GCCACGAGCCGCTCGATCGTCTGATAGCCCGGCATGCGAACGCGGATCGTGCCCTCCCGATAATGCTTGGTTACGCCGACGCTCTGTCCTCTGACCGCAACCCTCGCGTCGCTCTCGTCGAGCTCGAACTCGTACTCCACGGGAGCGGTGCCGAGGGTGATGACCCGATCCTCGAAGCTGCCTCCGTCCACGCTGCCCGAGATCCCGGCCACGGGAATCGAGGCGTCGATGTCCATCGTGCCTCTGCGCTGCAGCTCCACCTCGGCTCCAGCCGGGACGGTCGAGATTTCGATCCTCTGCTTGCTGGAGCCACAGGCCGTTACCAGCAAGACAGTGGCAAGAATCAGAACCGCGTGAACGGACGGACGGAACGTTCGGACGGGGAGACGACGGATTGCGCTGCCGATCATGAAAGCGATCCTCCCTTGAGGAGTTGCGTGCTGCGGCGGAATCTAATGCGGTACGCACGCCGCTGCCGAGTCCTCTCCCCGAGGAGGATGCGTGTCGGTTCGACCTGCGCTCCAGGAGGCGCGGCGGTCACCCTGTCCCACGACACAATGTCCCGCGGCGAGTCGAACCGGCGAAGTCTCTCCCTTCGAACCCGTTTTTGCAGCCATCTTCCGCCCCGGAGATGAACCCGCAACCGACCACGGCTTCAAGAGTTGCCTGATACCACAACAGCGACGCCCGGAACCCCGAAAAACCCTGATTTTTCGCATAATTCTTGCAGTATCGAATCAGCCACAGAGCTGGGCGGAAGGGCCAGGATCGATCCCCCTGAGACGCAGGCCCGAGCTGAACCGCCGACTCGAAGCTGCCGGCGGCGTCCGGAACCACGATGCGTTACGCGAGGGGGGCGTGGGCCGGGTGTCGCCGGCGGCGTTTTTTCAAGCACGGAGGGAAGATGCGAGCGCGTTCCTGCAGACCGATTCGATCATGGCGAACGAGCGGCTTCCTGGCCGCACTGGTCGTACCCGCCGCCCTGCTCTCCGTAGCTGGTTGCCAGCAGGAGGACGCTCCTCCGGACAGCGCCGAAGTCCTGGCCCACATGCGCGATCACTTCATGCGGGCGTCCGATCTGCAGCGCGCAGTCGTGAACGGCGACATGGAGGGAATCGACGCGGCGGCGAGCTGGCTGGCGGATCATGCGAAGATGTCGGGCGCTCCCGATTCCTGGGATCCCTATCTCGAGGAGATGCGCGCGGCTTCCGAGATCGCCGCGAATTCCAGTGATCTGTACACGGCCGCGAAGGCTACGGCCCGTGTCGGCGCCGCCTGCGGCGAATGCCACAAGGCGCACGGCGCGAAGGTCAGATTCGATATCGAGGGGGCGCTCGCCGAGGGCGGAGATGCCATCAGCCACATGCAGCGTCACGTGTGGGCGTCGGCCCGCCTGTGGGAAGGGCTCATCGTTCCCTCCGCCGAGGTCTGGCAGACCGGTGCCACTGCTCTGGACGAGGTGCCGCTAGTGCCCGAGGAATTCACGGATGACCAGGAACTGATGGCCGAGGTGCAGGTCACCGCGAATCGCGTCCACGAGCTCGGCGCCGGCGCGAGACAGGCGCTCGATCCGAGCATGCGGGCCGCGACGTACGGAGAGTTGCTCGCCACCTGCTCCCGCTGCCACGAGGCGACGGGAGCCGGAAAGATCTGAACGGGCCCGGTCAGGTTCCGCAGTCGATCCGGCGCCGCAGCCGGTCCCAGCGGTCGTCCACGTCTGCCTGAATCCGATCCACCTGCTCGTCGGTCAGGTGCTTGAATCGCGCCTGCCGGCGGATGTAGGGAGCGACCGGTTCGGCCACGGGGTCCACGGTCAGCCGCCAGTTCCGCCCGTTCTCGATCTCGAGAAGCGGGAACACCCGGGTCTGAACTGCCTGCCGGGCGAGATCGATGGTCTCGTCGTTCTGGGTCTTCCAGCCCGGGGGGCAGGGCGCGAGGATATGGATGAACCGCGTTCCCCGGATCGTCCGTGCCTTCTTCACCTTCTCCACGAGGTCCACCGGATACGCCACGGACGCCGTCGCGATGTAGGGGATCGAGTGCGCGGCCAGGATCGAGACCATGTCCTTCTTCGGGCTCGCCTCGGGCTCCCCCGTCGGGGTCGTCGTGGTCCAGGCGCCCCATGGGGTGGCCGATGAGCGCTGGATTCCGGTGTTCATGTACGCTTCGTTGTCGTAGCAGAAGTAGATGATGTCTTCGTTCCGCTCGGCTGCGCCGGACAGCGCCTGAAGCCCGATGTCGAAGGTGCCGCCGTCGCCCGCCCACGCGATCACGGTCGTCTCTGTGTCCCCGCGGGCCACGAGTCCCGCCTTGATGCCCGAGGCCACCGCTCCGCCCGTTTCGAACGCGGTGTGAAACAGGGGTACGCGCAGCGAGGACTGCGGCCACGGCCCGGCTATGATGCTCCAGCAGCAGGCGGGCAGGGTCACGACCGTCTGCGGGCCGAGCGCCTTCAACACGAGGTTCATCGCGATCGGGGCCGCGCATCCGGGACAGGCGAGATGACCGGAGGCGAGCAGCTCTTCCTTCGGCACCCGGTCCTTGATGATCGTCTGGCTCATAGCTCCACTCCCACCCACAGATCCTGGCGTTCCGGCGTCTCGGCCTTTCGGGTCCGATCCACGATCGATTCGATGACGGAGGGCGTCACGTCCCGGCCGCCCAGTCCGAGAACGTAACCGAACAACGTCGGCCGGTCCTCGAGCGGTACGTCGTAGAGGGCCGAGCGGGTCTCCTCGGCGAATATGCCGCCGTGCCCCGGCGAGATGTTTCGGTCCAGTACGGCGACCCGGTCTGCACCGGCCAGGGCGGAACGAAGCGCCGCGGTCGGGAATGGCCGGAACATCTTCACCTTCACGAGTCCGATCTTCTCGCCTCGCGCGCGCCGCTCGTCCACCACGTGGCGCGCGGTGGAAGTGATCGTGCCTGACGTGACGAGCACCAGCTCGGCGTCTTCCGATCGATATTCCTCGATCGGCCCGTACCGGCGGCCCGTGAGTTTCCCCCAGGCCTCGTCCACCTCGGGCATCAAGCTCAGCGTCTCGCGCATCGCCTCCTGCTGCTGCCAGCGCATCTCCATGTAGGCATCCGGTCGGACAGGGCGCCAAAGGCGTGCGGATCCGACGGGTCGAGCTTGTACTTCGCCACCCTCTCGGGGAGGAACTCGTCGACGACCTCCTGATCGGTCAGGTCCAC
>JARRPS010000290.1:0-4217 GCA_037382625.1 Gemmatimonadota bacterium
AGCCGCTTCGGCTGTCTATTAGGAGTTAGACGGACATTCAGGTGCGCAGAATGAAACCCATCTTCCGGCGGCTCCGGGGTGTGTTCGGCAATGCACTTGCTTGGGCGGCAGCATGGTTTGGTGCGAGCGCACTTGTCTGGATCGTCGCGTCCGTCTTCGGTGTTCGCGATTGGCTGTCATCCTGGGATGGCTTGCTCCAGTTCTCGACCGAGATGGCGGCTGTCGGGTTCGTAATGGGCGGCGCATTCTCGGCCTACCTCATGCGCGCCTTCCGGAACCGGCGGATTGAAGACCTCGGCGTGATCCGATTCACTCTTGGCGCGGCCACCGTTACGGGGCTCGCATCCATCGCGTTGATCGGTGCGATCACCTGGCTTCAGGGTTGGGGCTGGGCCGCGTTCCGTCTCGAAAAGCTGCTCGTCCCCATCATCCTTCCTGCGGTCGTTCTCGGTGGCGTCACCGGATTCGGCTCTCTGAAGATCGCCCAGCGGGGGATGCTCGAGGCGGGGAGCGGTTCACAGGAACTGGACACTGCTCCCGAACGGTTGCTAGCTGAACGCGACGACCGTGCCGTCTAACACGCGCCTGGAGCTGACGCGGAGGTGACAGTGGGCGGACAAGCTTGGTCGTCGCGCAGCTCAGGCGCTGACCGTTAGGCGGCCGTGGTCGAATCACGCTTGGGGTTTGATGCGAAGATTCTCGCGATGGCGGTCGCAACCGGCTTGGTGCCATGTGAGCAGGCCGTGCAGTGGGCGGACAAGCGCATTGCGCAATCAGACTCGCCGAGCCAGAACCTGATCAATGTTTCGATGTCTGGTCACGATATCAATGGCCTCGTCTCGGCGCTTGAAGAATACGCCGCTGAGTTGGGTGCAGGCGAATCCCCCGCCGTTTGGCGGGATATTCTCGCCTACTGGTCAGACTGGTTCGACGATCACGAGGGAGACGGTCCTCGGATCGCGGGCATACTGCGGCGGATGGCATGGTTCGACGCGATTCCCGATGGCACCACTCGAGAGGAGATGCTGGCTTTCAGCGATTCGTACGACCTCGCCAGCACGGGAATACTCGCGTTCTATGACGTCGATTTCCATCTCAGCCAGTTTCTTAGCCGATTCCGTGATACGGCCCCCTAACACGCGCCTGGAGCCGACGCGGGGCCATTGTGAGGGAAGAACGAATGATCTGGGCGCGCAGCTCAGGAGGCTTCTTCCTGATCTCCACACGAGAGACACCTTGGCGCGACAACAAAATCCTGCCCGCCCACGCAGTTACGGTGAGCGACTGTATCGTTGATCGTTATCCAGATAGTAGCTGGCTGTTAGAGGAGCACCCCGGAGAGGAGACGGCAAAACTGGTTCAGGGCATGCTGGGCCTGACACCTGAGGAGACGCCGGGTCTGTTCGAGTGGATCGACCAGGCGTGGGAGACGGGCGGCTTCGGGTGGCCGGGCGTCTTCCTATCTCTCGGAGCCGCTCTTGAATTCCGGGAACGTTTCCTCCACAGATTGAAGCCTGCGGTACGTCTCATCGGGCTCAGCCTCGATTCGACTCTCGTGCCTGAGTACTGCGCGTCGTCCGACGTTCTCACACAACTCTTGCGATACGAGCCGCTCGAGTCGGCGGGTGTTCCTCTTGGCTTCGATGTCGCAGGAGAGACAGGAGAGCCAAACCCCACGTTCCATACGTTTTCATGCCATGGGCTGGAGAAGGAGTTCAGTGAGGTCGTGGGTGTCTCATTCAACGAGCACGGCTTGATCGTCGAATACGCGGATGCCCTGGCTGCATGGGAATTTATGGGCCAGTTGGAACCCGAGAACGAGCCCGAGCCAGCCGAATGGTTTCCATTCCGAGTTGACGAGCACACGCCGCTTGTTGCTGGCTAACACGCGCCTGGAGCTGACGCGGTGAGGATCATGGCCACAGAAGCTTGGTCGTCGCGCAGCTCAGGCACTCACCGTTAGGCAGGAGGGATTATGTCTATGCGCGCTGCGATCCAGAGGCTGTCCTATGCGCGAGCAGCGACCACTTCGGTCGATCAATACGCAGCGAAGCAAGTCTACTGATGCCAGTGGGCATTGCTGTTTGGCTTGTGAACGCGGCTTTCTTCCTCATGCTGGCTATCGGGGCGCTGATTATTGGCGGTCTCCTGTTCACGACGGTCTGCAGTCTGTTCTGGCCCCGACTCTTGCGGTTCGAGAATATCACGGTACTGGGTGATTCCGACTTGCGAGACGAGGTGCGAAGGCGAGTTGCAGTGCTTATGGATGCTCCCGACTCTCAACTTCTCGAACTCGAGGACGAGTCCGTGGAGCGAGCGGAGTGCGGCGGGCTTCCAGCGCAGTTTCTAACGAGCCGGACTTCTTTGCTTGACGGGATGACCAGGATCGCGGTGGCTGGCGCCACGATCATGTTCCGCTCAGGTGTTTCTTGGGTTGTAGGAGTAGCAGCCGAAGGATTTGACCTTGGTCCTGCTGGTACTCGTACACCTATCTCTGAAGCGGCCAGCTCTGAGCTGGCAATGGATGCCCACACGTCAAAGCTCTACAAGGACCGAGGCAGGCTCTCTGCCTAACACGCGCCTGGAGCCGACGCGGTGAACCTCATGGGCGAAGAACGAATGATCTGGGTGCGCAGCTCAGGCGCTGGCCGTTAGGCCGCGGAGCATGACGCTGGAACAGTCCGCCAGCTTCGACGCCGACGGAGACCCGTCGAACGGCTACGAAGCGGTAGCTGCCGACTTCGCGGCCTTGCGCTCCGCGTCCAGCATCGGGGTCACTACCGTGTGTGCCTGGGCTCGCAGCCTCGAGCCCGGCGCGAGCATTCTGGATGTTGGATGCGGCAACGGGCTTCCCATCTCCGCGGCATTGGTCAGTGATGGCTTCGAAGTCTTCGGCATCGATGCGTCGCTGACCCTGGTCGCCGACTTCCGTTATAATGTGCCCGAGGCAGCGGTGGCGTGTGAGGCGATCCAGACTTCGACCTTCTTCGGCCGAACCTTCGATGCGGCCGTGGCGATCGGAGTACTGTTTCTGATGTCGCCGGCGGAGCAGCGTGACACGATCGGGAGGGTTGCAGCTGCGCTGAACCCTGGAGGTGGATTCCTCTTTACCAGCCCGCGCGAGCCCTGCACCTGGTCGGATGCACTTACCGGCCGACGATCGCTCTCCCTGGGTCGAGGTGAGTACACGTCCATCCTGGCGGACTTCGGACTGTCTCTCGTTGGCGAGTACTCCGACGAGGGAGACAATCACTATTACGCTGCCGTGCTCCCGGAACAGCCAAGATCCGCGATCTAACAAGAGCTAGCAGTTGACGCGGAAAAGATTCTTGTGCGCGAGACGAGACGGCCATCTTGGCCGCGCAGCTGAAGCGTGATTTCTTTAGACCGGCAGTAGGGGATTGCAGTACCTACGAACAACCCAAGCTACTGATTTCGCGCCGGTAGGGCGATCTCGCTTCTTGAACCCGAATCCGGATTACTCCCCGCGGCTTCATCTCGTTCGGGAGTGGTTCGTGGAGATCGGTGATGACTCGTTGCCGTGGCGCGAAATCGGCCTCAATAGCGACGGAGACCCGGTGCTGGCGGGACCCGATGACCGCAACTACGGCTTCTGGCTGGATACGAATATGACCCTCGCTGAGTTCTCGGGCGAGCCAATCTCCCAAGAGGAGTTTGAGGCTGTCTGGTCCTACTTCCAGGCCCGAGGATTCCCGCCAGCTCCGGCTCTGGATAGAGTGCCAACAGCCGCGCCCTTTACTGGTCTGATCAGCCTCCCCTGGATTGTGGTTCTCCTGATCGCTCTTGTTGCCCTGTACTGGCTTCTTGCGGAAGGGCTGACAGTGATCGAACGGCTCGTCAGGGCAATTCTCGGGTAGCTTTGCCGGTCTAACACGCGCCTGGAGCTGACGCGGAGGTGACTGTGGGCAGATACGCATGGTCGTCGCGCAGCTCAGGCGCTAACCGTTAGACCGTTGAGCTCACTTGAGTGGTCTTGCGATAGCATGACATCCCGGCTATCATGCTAGCATGATCCGAAGCTTCGCTGATGCTGCAACCGAGGATGTCTTCAACGGGAAGTCGACGGCGGCAGCGAGAAGCAGGCTGCCTCGGAATCTCGTCCGGGGGGCGCTTCGCAAGCTGGAGCAGTTGGACTCGGTTGAGCGCCTGACGGACCTCAACATTCCGCCGGGTAATCGGCTCGAGGCGCTGAAGGG
>JARRPS010000290.1:4245-5713 GCA_037382625.1 Gemmatimonadota bacterium
AGGGTCAGCACAGCGTGCGGATCAACGATCAGTACCGGATCTGCTTCGTGTGGACGGACTCCGGTCCGGTAGACGTGCAGATCGTGGACTATCACTGAAGAGAAGGGCAGTACGAGAATGGTCCGTGTACCGACGCATCGCGCGCCGATTCATGCTGGTGAGATTCTGTTGGAGGAGTTCCTGATTCCCATGGGACTCAGCCAGAGGGATCTCGCCGAGGCGATCCATGTGCCCTATCAGCGTGTCAACGAACTGGTGAACGGCCGACGGGGAGTGACACCGAGCACTGCTCTACGGCTTGGCAAGTTCTTCGGCACGACTCCGGGGTTCTGGATGAACCTCCAGCTGCGCTGGGACCTATTCCATGCCCAGGCTGCCGAAGCCGAGACGCTCAAGTCGATTCGTCGCCGCTCCAACAAGCGCGCACGGACTCCCAAGTCAACTGTCTAACCCGCGCCTGGAGCCGACGCGGGAGCATTATGGGCAGAGAACTGAACACATCAGCGCGCAGCTCAGGCGCTGACCGTTAAGCGCACTCTGGCTGGCTCTGCTATCTTTAATAGGACCTTGGAGGAGCCATGCCGATGACACGTGAGCCTGTGATTCACTCTGATCCCGAGATTCTCGGGGCACGCCCGTCTTCGTCGGCACCCGTGTCCCGGTTCAGGCCCTGTTCGACTATCTCGAGGCCGGGGACTCGGTCGATGCCTTTCTCGACGCGTTCCCGACAGTAGGACGAGAGCAGGCAATCGCCGCGCTGGAACTGGCTCGCGACAAGGTGCTCGCCATTGCACGTCCTGCGTGACGAATCGCTGCCCCGGGGCCTCGCTCCGCTGATTGCTGGTCACGGCGTCTCTACCGTCGTGGAGTTGGGCTGGGGAGGCATGCAAAACGGTCAGCTGCTCGAGCAGGCGAGCATGGAGTTCGATGCCTTCGTCACGATCGACGCGAACCTCCCCTATCAACAGGTCCTGGAGCGTTTCTCCATCGGCGTCGTTCTCGTCCGGGCTCCGTCGAATCGCCTGGCCGACCTGAAGCCCCTTGTCCCGGACCTGCTTGCCAGTCTGGCTGGGATTGAGCCGGGCGAGCTCCGTATCGTCGGCGCATAACACGCGCCTGGAGCCGACGCGGGGCCATGGTGGGCAAACGAACTGAAGCAGCGCGCAGCGCAGGCGCTGACCGTTAGGCAGTACACGGGACTCCGTTACGCCTGCCGCCCAAAGGACACGATGCGCTCAATGCTTCTCTCCGCTGTCTCGGTGTTGTTTGTAGGGTGCAGTGCGCCCGAGCCGACCGCAGAAGCGGAGCCGCACCCGCTTGTGGGAAGTTGGGAACTCTTGGGGTGGCGAGCTCGAGATAGCCTCGGCAGCTGGCAGGAAGAGTTCGGTATCCAGCCGAGGGGCTATTTCCTATACGCTCCATCTGGTCTGCTCTCAATTCACCTCATGTATGCGGACGGCGCGGAGGT